>JBPCSU010000232.1:0-8403 GCA_051006815.1 Limnohabitans sp. | reverse complement strand
CGGCCATGAAGCCCAGCGATGCTTATGCGCAAATTGCCCACCGCAACACCGAGCGCGTGGGCATTGACCACCTGGAAGGGCGCATCACCACCAGCTTGGTCACGCCTTACCCACCCGGCATTCCCTTGTTGATCCCGGGTGAAGTGTTCAACAAAAAGATCGTGGACTACCTCAAATTCGCCCGTGAGTTCAACTTGCAATGCCCTGGTTTTGAAACCGACATCCATGGCTTGGTTGAAGAAGTGGGACCTGATGGCATGAAGCGTTATTACGCGGATTGCGTGAAGGCATAAAAAAAGGAGCGCTCAGCGCTCCTTTTTTTTTATTGCAGATAACGCGATCAAGCGTCGGTGGGTTCGGCAATACCGCCCACCACTTGGCTGAAGCCGCCGTCCACATAGGTGATCTCGGCGGTCACGCCGGCCGCCAAATCGCTCATCAAGAAGGCCGCCACGTTGCCCACGTCTTCGATGGTCACATTGCGACGGATGGGGGAGGCCTCGGCCACCACGCTCAAGATCTTGCCAAAGCCTTTGATGCCGCTGGCAGCCAACGTTTTGATGGGACCGGCGCTGATGCCGTTGGCGCGCAGGTTGCGACCCTTGGCACCCAATGACTCTGCCAAATAACGCACCGAGGCTTCCAACGAAGCTTTGGCCAAGCCCATGGTGTTGTAGTTGGGTACGGTGCGGATGGCGCCCAAGTAAGACAGGGTCAACACCGCAGATTTGTCGTTCAAGTAGGGCAGCGCAGCTTTGGCCATGGCAGGGAAGCTATAGGCACTGATGTCGTGTGCGACTTGAAAGCCTTCGCGTGACAAACCATCCAAAAAGTCACCGGCAATGGCTTCGCGCGGGGCGTAGCCAATGCTGTGTACAAAGCCGTCAAACGTGGGCCAATGCGCGGACAAGTCTTTGAACATCTGGTTGTTTTGTTCGTCGCTGCTGACGTCACAATCGAAAATCAGCTTGGAGTCAAAGTCTGCGGCAAATTCAGTGATTCGGTCTTTGAAGCGTTCACCGACATAGCTGAAGGCCAATTCGGCGCCTTGGTCGTGGCAAGCTTTGGCGATGCCATAAGCAATCGATCGGTTGGACAATACGCCCGTGATCAACAGTTTTTTGCCAGATAGGAAACCCGTTTTTGTACTCATGTGAATTGCTCCAAAAAAATCTTGCAGAATTGTCGCATGCGTAAGTGGATCATTTTGTGGGTGCTGGGCTGGGCTGGGCCGTCTTGGGCCGGGCACGCGTACGCCCAATTTGGCGATGTCAAATATCCGGCCCACTTCAAGAATTTTGATTACGCCAACCCCTTGGCGCCCAAAGGGGGGGAGTTGGTGTTGGTGCCGCCTTCGCGTTTGTCGAGCTTTGACAAATACAACCCGTTTACCCTCAAAGGCAATGCTGCGCCGGGTTTGACGGGGTTGGTGTTTGAGTCGTTGCTCACAGGCACCATGGACGAGCCGACCACGGCCTATGGCTTGCTGGCCGAAGATGTGGCCTTGGCCGCAGACCGCCGTTCCGTCACATTTAAATTGCGCCCACAAGCTCGTTTTCACAACGGCGATGCGGTGCTGGCCGAAGATGTGAAGTACGCATTCGACCAACTCACCAGCAAGCAAGCGGCGCCGCAGTTTCGCACCATGTTTTCGGAGGTCAGCGGTGTCACCGTGGTCGATGCCCGTACCGTGCGTTTTGATTTCAAGCGCGTGAATCCTGAATTGCCTCTGATCGTGGGGGGCATGCCCGTTTTCAGTCGCCATTGGGGGGCAGAGGACGGACGTGCCAAACCTTTCGACAAAATCGTCACCGACACGCCGATTGGCAGCGGCCCCTACAAAATGGGCCGCGTGGTGTTTGGGCGTGACGTGACCTACGAGCGCGACAACAACTATTGGGCGCGTGACTTGAACGTGCGAAAAGGGTTGTTCAACTTTGACCGCATCACCTACCGTCTCTACAAGGACAGCACAGCCCAGTTGGAGGCCTTCAAAGCCGGTGAGTTTGATCTGGTTCAGTCGTTCATCGCACGAGAGTGGGCGAGGGGCTTCACGGGCAAGCAGTTTGTCAATCGCCAGTTGATGAAGAGTGAGTTCAAGCACAGCAATGCGGGTGATTTCCAAGGCTTCTTGTTCAACACGCGCTTGCCCAAGTTCCGCGACCCGCGCGTGCGTGAAGCCATTGGTCTGGCGATGGACTTCGAGTGGATGAATCGCCAACTCTTTTACAACGCCTACCAACGTGTGCGTGGCTATTTTGTGGCCAGTGACTTTGAGGCCACAGGCATGCCCGATGCAGCGGAGATGGCGCTGCTGTCGCCTCTGCGTGACAAACTGTCGCCGCAGGTGTTCACACATGCCGTGCCCTTGCCACCACGTACCTCGCTAGACCCGAAGTCTGGCCGAACCTTGCGCGACCATTTGCGCCAGGCCAAAACGTTGTTGGCAGAAGCGGGCTGGACTTACCGCGACGGCGCTTTGCGTAACGCGCAAGGGGAACCGTTCACCGTTGAGTTTTTAGACAACTCGGGGGCCATGGGGCGTGTCATCACGCCGTACACCAAGAACTTGGAGAAGTTAGGTTTCCAGGTCAGCTACAAAGTCATCGACTACGCGATTTTGCAAAAGCGCTTGGACGTGTTTGAATTTGAAATCATCAGCAACCGTTCGGTGGGCAGCGAATCGCCGGGGACCGAATTGCTGGAACGATTTGGCTCCACAGCTGCCACCACGGAAGGTTCCGGCAATTTGATGGGCGTTCAAGATCCGGCCATCGACGCGTTGTTGGATCAGGTGCTGTCTGCCAAGACCCGGCCACAGCTCATCACTGCGGTACGTGCGTTGGACCGCGTGTTGCGTCATGCGCATTACAGCGTGCCACATTGGTATGGCGGCGTGCACCGTGTGGCTTGGCGCAATGGACGTTTTGAATTGCCTGCGGTGATGCCTCGTTACTACCAGCCTGAGAGCTGGGCATCGGCCACTTGGTGGGCCACCTTGGATAACCGCGCCACGCTGGCGGCCACCAAACGATCGGAGCGAGCCACCCCATGAGTACCTACATCTGGAAGCGTTTGCTGTTGATGATTCCCACCTTGTTTGGGGTGTTGTTGATGACGTTTGTGGTCATTCAGTTTGTGCCCGGTGGTCCCGTGGAGCAAATGGTGTCGCAGCTGCAAGGGCGTGACAGTGGTGGCGAAGGTGCGGCTGTGGCGGGTGCCGGGTACCGTGGGCGACAAGGGGTAGACAACGCACGGATCGAGGAAATTCGTCAGCAATACGGCTTCGATAAACCCGCGACCGAACGGTTTTGGCTCATGCTCAAACAGTTCGCTGTGTTTGATTTGGGCAAGAGTTTTTTTTACCCCAAAGATGTCTGGGAGTTGGTGAAAGAAAAACTGCCGGTGTCTATCAGCTTAGGGCTGTGGACCTTTTTCTTGAGTTACCTCATTTCTGTGCCGTTGGGCGTTGCCAAGGCTGTACGGGCAGGGTCACATTTCGACCTGGTGACCAGTTTGGTGGTATTGATCGGTTTTGCCATTCCTGGCTTTGTGTTGGGTGTGGCGTTGTTGGTGGTGTTTGGCGGTCAGTTGCAGTGGTTCCCATTACGTGGGTTGACCTCCAGCAACTGGGAACAACTGGCTTGGGGGGCGCGCATCACCGACTACTTGTGGCATATCGTGTTGCCAGTGACTTCGAGTGTGTTGGGCGCGTTTGCCGTGACCACTTTGCTGACGAAGAATGCCATGCTGGAAGAAATACGCACACAGTATGTGTTGACCGCACGAGCCAAAGGTTTGTCTGAGCGTCGTGTGTTGTGGCGCCATGTGTTTCGCAATGCGTTGATTCCGTTGGTCACTGGTTTTCCTGCGGCGTTCATTGGGGCTTTTTTCACGGGGTCGTTGTTGATTGAAACCTTGTTTTCACTCGACGGCCTGGGGCTGTTGAGTTACGAAAGCGTGATGCGACGTGACTACCCCGTGGTGATGGGCACCTTGTATTTGTTCACGTTGATTGGTTTGGTCACCAAGCTCATCAGCGACCTTTGTTATGTGTGGGTGGATCCGCGTGTCAAATTCGACTGAAGCCTCTTTGTCTCCCACGCAGCGGGCTTGGTTGCGCTTCAGGCGCAACCGTCTGGGCTTTTACAGCTTGGTGGTGTTCGTGGCTTTGTTTGGCCTGAGCTTGTTTGCAGAAGTGTTGTGCAACGACAAGCCGCTGCTGGCCCGCTACAACGGGCACTTCTATGCGCCCATTCTGCAAAACTTGCCAGAGACCACCTTCGGTGGTGACTTCGAAACCCCGACCGATTTCCTGGATCCCTTCATTCAGGCGCAGTTTGATCAGCCTGGCAATTGGGCGTTGTATCCGCCCATTCCGTATCACCACAACACGTTGAACTACTTTGCCAAGCTGCCCAATCCCGCTCCTCCGTCGGGCGATAACTGGTTGGGCACCGATGACCGAGGGCGCGATGTGGCGGCGCGGTTGTTGTATGGCTTTCGCATCTCTGTGCTGTTTGCCTTGGCGCTCACCGTGCTGGGTACCGTGATTGGCATTTTGACGGGCGCTTTGAAGGGGTTCTTTGGAGGTAAAACCGATTTGGCCATGCAGCGTTTCATCGAAATTTGGGGCGCCATGCCTGAACTCTACTTGTTGATTATTTTCTCGGCTATCTTCGATCCAAGCATCACCTTGTTGTTGGTGCTGTTGGGCATGTTTGGATGGATGGGGTTATCAGACTATGTGCGCGCCGAGTTTTTGCGCAACCGCCAGCTGGACTATGTGCGTGCCGCACGTGCGCTGGGATTGTCGAACGCACAAATCATGTGGCGCCATGTCTTGCCCAACAGCTTGACGCCGGTGGTCACGTTTTTGCCATTCCGCATGAGTGCGGCCATTCTGTCCTTGACCTCGTTGGACTTCTTGGGTTTGGGTGTGCCGCCAGGTACCCCGAGTTTGGGTGAGTTGTTGGCGCAGGGCAAAAACAACATCGATGCATGGTGGATTTCTTTGTCCACCTTTGCCGTGCTGGTGGTGACCTTGATGCTGCTCACCTTCATGGGCGATGCGCTACGGGATGCGCTCGATCCTCGAAAGGCACGTCTATGAGATTGCCTTTGCTTCAGGTGCGCGATTTGCGCATCCGTTTTCAAAACAACGAAGTGGTCAAAGGGGTCAGCTTCAACTTAGACCTGGGTGAAAAGCTGGCCTTGGTGGGGGAGTCTGGATCTGGCAAGAGTGTTACCGCGTTGAGCTTTGTGAAGTTGCTCGAAGGCGCGAATGTGTCGGGCCGTGTGCTCTGGACGGCACAAGACGCTGACACCTTGCACCCCGACGCCACGGATGCGCCGCAAACGCATGATTTGGTGAAGCTCACAGAGCGCGAGTTGGTCCACATCCGTGGCCAAGACATCGCGTTCGTGTTTCAAGAGCCCATGACGGCGCTGAACCCACTGTTGACAGCAGGTGAACAAATTGCGGAAGTGCTGGAGGTCAAACGGGGCATGACACCTGCGGAAGCATGGCACGAAGCCGTCGAGTTGCTGCTGTTGACGGGAATCCCTGAGCCCGTGCGCCGTGCCAGCATGTACCCACACCAACTCTCAGGCGGGCAGCGCCAGCGGGTCATGATTGCCATGGCATTGGCCGGGCGTCCAAGGTTGTTGATTGCCGATGAGCCCACCACCGCGCTCGATGTGTCGTTGCGTACCCAAATTTTGGATTTGCTCAGCGATTTGCAAAAACGCTTTGGCATGGCGGTCTTGCTGATCACCCATGATTTGAATTCGGTGCGCCACTTCGCCGACCAAGTCATGGTGATGGAGAAGGGCGTCGTCGTAGAGGCTGGGCCTGTCAGCGTGGTCCTGAATTACCCCGAGCACCCCTACACCCAGCGATTGATCAACAGCCAACCGCCACGTGAGGTGTTGGCGGCGCAGCCAGACGCCCCCATCTTGATGCAGGCGAAAACCTTGCGGGTGCGTTACCCCATTCGCCGTGCGGGTTGGCGGGGCTGGTTCGGCTCCGACTACTTTGTGGCTGTGCATGGCGCTGATTTTTCTTTGTGTGCCGGACAAACCTTGGGCGTCATTGGTGAGTCGGGTTCTGGCAAAACCACGCTGGCATTGGCTGCTTTGGGGTTGATGCCCAGCCAAGGTGAGCTCACCATGCAAGGCGTGTCTTGGCAAGGCAATGCGGCGCGTGATTTGCCGCTGCGTCGCCAGGTGCAAGTGGTGTTCCAAGATCCGTTCTCGTCCTTGTCGCCGCGCATGAACGTCCAAGAACTGGTGTCTGAAGGCTTGGCCTTGCATGCGCCAGAGTTGGACGATTTGGGACGTTTGCGGCGCATTTTGGTGACCTTGGCGGCAGTGGGGTTGACCGAAACCGAGTTCCCAGGTCTTTTGCAACGTTATCCGCATGAGTTTTCAGGCGGGCAACGCCAGCGATTGGCCATTGCACGGGCCTTGGTGGTGGAGCCACGTGTGTTGGTACTCGATGAGCCCACCAGCGCTTTGGATGCCACGACACAACTCCAAGTCTTGCAACTGCTGCAAAAACTCCAGCGTGAGCGGGGCTTGAGCTACTTGTTGATCACCCACGATGTGGCGGTCATTCGTGCCATGGCGCACCACGTCATGGTGATGCAAGGCGGGCAGGTGGTGGAGGCGGGTTCGTACGCGCAAGTGCTGAACAACCCACAGGCGCCGTACACCAAGATTTTGGTAGGGGCCTCAACCTAAAAATACCTTTTATTCCTTGATAATCAAGCATTTAGGCGCTACAATGTGCGCTTCACGACCAAACGGGCGGGTAACTACCGCTCGTTTTTTTTGGTCGATTGTTTTTTGATCATTGAATTTCAAGGCTATTTGTCGACGTGAGTTTGCAGCAAACCGTAGAACAAACCGTGACCGGATTAGGTTACGACCTGGTAGAGATTGAGCGCTCTGCCGGGGGACTCTTGCGCATCACGATTGACATGCCTTGGACGGCAGGCACCCCTGTGCAGCCCGTCAATGTCGAAGATTGCGAACGCGTCACCCGTCAGCTGCAGTTTGCGCTGGAAGTCGATGGTGCCGATTACGCCCGCTTGGAAGTGTCGTCACCCGGCATCGACCGTCCCTTGCGTCACCAGGCCGATTTCGAACGTTTTGTCGGCGAAGAGGTGGACCTCACGCTCAAAGCCCCCATTGGCGAAGCCGCTGGCGGCCAAGTGGCGGCCAATCGCAAAAAATTCCGTGGCACCTTAGAGCGCACCGAAGACGGTGCAGGCTGGCAAATCACCTGGCGTGATGAAGTCAAAGCCAAGCCAGGCCAAAAAGTGAGCCCTAAAAGATTAGCCGAAATGCCAGTGCATGCGCTGGGTTTCACGCTGGACGAGTTGCGTGAAGCACGTCTGGCCCCGATTGTGGATTTCAAGGGCAAAAAGCCCCGTTGAACATAGGTAAGAGAAGGAGTAACCGATCATGAACCGCGAAATGTTGATGTTGGTCGAGGCAATCTCGCGCGAGAAAAATGTCGAGCGAGATGTGGTGTTTGGCGCCGTTGAGTTGGCGTTGGCCCAAGCGACCAAAAAACTGTACGAAGGTGATGTGGACATTCGCGTGGCGATGGACCGTGACACCGGTGAGTACGAAACTTTCCGCCGTTGGTTGGTGGTGCCCGATGAAGCCGGTTTGCAAAACCCCGATGCCGAAGAAATGTTGATGGACGCCCGCGAGCGCGTGGCCGATGTCGAAGAAGGCGAGTACATCGAAGAAGGCGTGGAGTCTTTGCCGATTGGTCGTATTGGTGCCATGGCCGCCAAACAAGTGATCTTGCAAAAGATCCGTGACGCTGAGCGTGAGATGCTCTTGAACGACTTCATGTCACGTGGTGACAAGATTTTTGTGGGCACCGTCAAGCGCATGGACAAGGGCGACATCATTGTTGAATCCGGTCGCGTGGAAGGCCGTCAGCGTCGCAGCGAAATGATTCCGAAAGAAAACTTCCGCAGCGGTGACCGCGTGCGCGCCATGATCATGGACGTGGACCTCACCTTGCGTGGTGCGCCCATCATCTTGTCGCGTTCTGCACCTGAATTCATGGTGGAGTTGTTCCGCCACGAAGTGCCAGAAATCGAACAAGGCATGCTCGAAATCAAATCATGCGCCCGTGACGCTGGTTCACGCGCCAAGATTGCTGTCATTTCTCATGACAAACGTGTGGACCCTATTGGCACCTGCGTCGGTGTGCGCGGTACCCGTGTGAACGCGGTGACCACCGAGCTCGCTGGCGAGCGCGTAGACATCGTGTTGTGGAGTGAAGATCCCGCTGAGTTCGTGATTGGTGCGTTGGCTCCTGCGAACGTTAGCTCCATCGTGGTGGACGAAGAGCGTCACGCCATGGACGTGGTGGTG
>JBPCSU010000231.1:0-7293 GCA_051006815.1 Limnohabitans sp. | reverse complement strand
GGTGTGCAAGGTGTAAGCGAAATCAATGGGGGTTGCGCCTTGCGGCAACTCCACCGCTGCCGCATCTGGCGTAAGCACATAAATGCGGTCACTCAACGCATCGGTGGTGGCTTGGCTTTGTGCGTCGGCAGCAAGTTCGCGCTCCCACGCCAACAACTGCCGCAACACCGCGATCTTCGCGTCGTAGTCCCCCGACGCACTCACCCCCGCGTAACCTTTGGCGCCGGCTTCTTTGTACGCCCAATGCGCGGCCACCCCATGCTCGGCATGGTCGTGCATCTCTTGGGTTCGCATTTGTATTTCAATGGCACGTCCTTGCGCGTCACGCACCACGGTGTGCAAAGACTGATAGCCATTCGATTTGGGCTTGGCAATGTAATCGTCAAACTCCGCTTCGATGGGCGAAAAGTTCGCGTGCACCCAGCTGAGTGCCGCGTAGCAGTCAGGCACGCTCGCCACCACCACACGCAAGGCGCGCACGTCAAACACGCGTGAGAAATCAAGCGATTTGCCACGCATTTTTTTGACGATGCTGTAAATGTGCTTCGGTCGGCCTGCCACTTGGGCATCAATGCCTTGGGCCTTCAACTCGGTCTCAAAACGCTCACGCAACTGCGCCATGTAGTTTTCACGTTCGACACGCTTTTCGTCCAACAACTTGGCCACTTCACGGTACGTGTCTGGCTCCAGAAAACGGAAAGCCAAGTCTTCCATTTCCCATTTAATTTGCCAAATACCAAGACGGTTGGCCAAAGGCGCAAACACATGCAAAGACTCATACGCCAAGCTGTGCGGCACCGGTTTTTTGGTCGCTGCGTAGTAGCGCAGGGTTTGCAAACGCGACGCCAAGCGCAACAGCACCACTCGCAAATCGCGCGAAAACGCCAACAACATCTTGCGCACGTTTTCGGTTTGCATGGCCGCAATTTGGGACTCGGCCACCGCCGCACGCGCTTGACGCTGCACACGAATCAGGCGCGTCGTCTCGACTGCCAACTCGGCATAACTCGCACCAAATGCTTTGGCAATCACCTCTTCAGGTTTTTGCAAATGCTCAGCCGCATAAACCAAATACGCCGCGGCTTGCATGGCTTCAGAGCCGCCAATGTTATGCAAGATGGCGGCCAGAGCATCGGCATGGCTCAAAATATCTTCGCCTGTGTCTAACTCAGCCCCCATCAGCAAGGGCTGTGCAAATGCCCGGGCGCGGGTCAAAGCCTCAGGTTGTTCTGGCAGGTCTTGCAAGGACGCGCTCAACAGCGTCGCTCGTTGCATTTCTCCGTTGTGTTTCATGTCAGCCGGTCAACCGCATAATGTCAATAGGTTTCTCATCGTAATGGATCTGGAGTTTGAAATGTCTGAACGCACACTCATCGGTAAAACAGCACTCGTCACGGGCTCAACCAGTGGCATTGGCTTAGGAATAGCCAAAGCCTTGGCGCGCCAAGGCGCCAACATCATCTTGAATGGATTTGGCGATGTCGAAGGCCCACAAGCCGAAGTCTCAGCCCTCGGCGTGAAAGTGGGCTACCACGGTGCAGACATGAGCAAAGCCTCTGACATCGAAGCCATGATGGCCTATGCCGCCAGCACATTCGGCGGCGTGGACATCTTGGTCAACAACGCGGGCATCCAACATGTCGCGTCTGTTGAAGACTTCCCCACTGAACGTTGGGATGCCATCATTGCCATCAACCTGACGAGCGCATTTCACACCACACGCTTGGCGTTGCCGCACATGAAAAAAACCAACTGGGGTCGCATCATCAACGTCGCCTCTGTTCATGGTTTGGTTGCCTCGGCCCAAAAATCGGCTTACGTTGCAGCCAAGCACGGCATCGTGGGCTTGACCAAAGTCACCGCGCTCGAAAACGCCACAACCGGCGTGACCTGCAACGCCATGTGCCCCGGCTGGGTGTTGACACCCTTGGTGCAAAAACAAGTGGATGCCAAAGCTGCGGCACTCCACATCTCGAACGACGAAGCCACCAAGCTGTTGCTCGGCGAAAAAGAACCGTCCATGCAATTCACCACCCCCGAGGAGCTGGGTGAATTGGCGGTGTTCTTCTGCTCTCCAGCGGCAGCCAACGTGCGTGGCGTGGCGTGGAACATGGATGGCGGCTGGACAGCACAGTAAATCTCTAAAAATTTGGCCTTTTTGGTGTATTTATTAACTTGATTACACACTTTTTAATCAAATATTAATACAAAAGCTCAAATTTAATTTATCTTTGGGGCATGACAAAAATCTACCCCAAAGAAACCAGCAAATTTGCAGACCGCTTTCGCGCGGCTTTGAAAGATGCCGGCGTTCGCGTGTCCGCCACAGTGGTCGCCAATGAGTTCAATTTGCGGTACTGGGGTGAAGGCATCTCCTCACATGCGGCACGCAACTGGTTGATGGGTGTGTCTATCCCTAAGCAAGACAAGCTGCTGGTTTTGTCCAAATGGCTCAAAATTTCGCCCGAAGGCTTGCACTTTGGTACGCCTCCACAGCGCCCTGTGGACGAAAACCAAAAAGATGAACGCATCAACTTGGTCGATCAGCAGTTGATTTCGCGTTATTTCTCGCTCGAACCCGAGCACCGGCGCGTGGTTCGCGAAGTCGTGGATGGCCTCGCTGCGCTGAATCCAAAAACGCAATAACGTTTTCAGTAAATCAGCGCTACTGCCCGCGCTTCCATGCTTTGGCCCTGTCCCACAGGGCCAATTTTTTCGGCAGTCTTGGCTTTCACATTCACGCGTGACACCTCTACATCCAAGGCCTGCGCAATCCGCTGGCACATGGCTGGCATGTACGCAGCCAGTTTGGGGGCTTGCGCCACCACGGTGCAATCCACATTGCCAATTTGATAGCCTGCGTTGCGCACCAACGCCACCGCTTTTTGTAACAGCACCCACGAATCGGCATTCTTATAAGCCGCATCGGTGTCTGAAAAATGGCGACCAATATCGCCCAATGCGGCAGCCCCCAACAAAGCATCGGTGAGTGCGTGCAACAACACATCGGCATCGGAATGTCCAAGCAATCCGTGCGTGTGTGGAATATGAACGCCCCCCAGCAGCAAAGGTCGCCCCTCGACCAAGGCATGCACATCCCAGCCTTCGCCAATTCGAAATGCAGGAACTGTCATAAGGAACCTTTCGCACGAGATTGAAAAATAGCTTCTGCCAAAGCGAAGTCTTCTGGATACGTCACCTTGAAATTTTGGGCATTGCCCGCCACCAAACGAGGAGATAGCCCCATCAATTCCATGGCGCTGGACTCATCGGTCACCGCATCGCCAGCTTGCGCCAAGGCCTTGTGCAGCGCCCCCAAGCGAAACATCTGAGGGGTTTGCGCCAACCATTTGTCTGAGCGGTCCACGGTATGCGCCACACGTCCATCTGACGTTTCCGTCTTCAAGGTGTCGGCCAATTTGTGAGCCAACAAACCACCCACTGCATCGGCATGGCAAGCATCGATCAGCGTGTTGATTTGCTCGGGGGTCACCATGCAACGCGCGGCGTCATGCACCAACACCCAATCGGTGTCACGGGCACCGGTATTCAGCAATGCACGCAGCCCAGCGTCCACGCTGTCAGCGCGTGTCGCACCGCCGGTTCGGACGGCGGTAAACAAGGGCTGCGGATGGGCCTTGAGCACCTCATCCATCTGCGCATCGTCAGGCGCCAACACCAATACACCCTGCGTCAGGCGTGTCACAGGGCTGAATGCGTTCAAGGTGTGCACCACCATCGGCAGGCCGGCAATGGGTTGGTACTGCTTGGGCAAAGAGGTGCCCGCGCGGCTGCCAAAGCCCGCACAGGGAATCACAACGTAAAAACGATCAGCCGCAGAGGTGGTGGATGAGGACATGAAGAAAAGAGTGGGCTCAAAACGGCCAGCCCCCATTCTAGAATTACACCAATGCATCTGCCCTCTTTGAGTCCCGGCAAACGATTTGCCATGCCCCGCCCTGTCGGTTCTGCGGATGCATTGCTGCTCGCGCAGCTGGGTACACGCGAAAAAACCAAACAACAACGCGTGGCCATCGTCACCGCCGACGCCGTGGATGCCCAGCGTCTGCAAGACGAAATGGCATTCTTTGCCCCCGACTTGCGTTGCGTGCTCTTTCCCGATTGGGAGACGCTGCCCTACGACAGCTTCTCCCCTCACCAAGACCTGATCAGCGAACGCTTGGCCACCTTGTGGCGCATCTCGCAAGGCGATGCCGATGTGGTGCTGATTCCCGCCACCACCGCGCTGTACCGCTTGGCACCGCCTGCGTTTTTGGCGGGCTACACCTTTCACTTCAAAGTCAAACAAGCGCTGGACGAAGCCAAGCTCAAGTCGCAGCTGACCCTGGCGGGCTACACGCACGTCACCCAAGTGGTCAGCCCCGGCGAATACGCCGTGCGCGGCGGCTTGATCGACTTGTTCCCCATGGGTTCGTTGGTGCCCTACCGCGTTGATTTGTTTGACAACGAAATCGACTCCATCCGTACCTTCGACCCTGACAGCCAACGCAGCCTTTACCCTGTGCCCGAAGTGCGCTTGTTGCCCGGCCGCGAGTTCCCGATGGACGATGCGGCACGCGCCTTGTTTCGCAACCGATGGCGCGAAATGCTCGATGGTGACCCCACCAAGAGCCGCATCTACAAAGACATTGGCAATGGCGTAGCCACCGCTGGCATCGAGTATTACCTGCCTCTGTTTTTTGAAAACACCGCCACCGTGTTTGACTACCTGGGTGCATCGGCCACCGTGGTGTTGCACGGCGATTTGGAACCCGTTTTCCAGCGTTTTTGGCAAGACACCCAGGACCGCTTTCGGCTTGTGCAAGGCGACCCCGAGCGCCCTGCATTGCCACCCGCCCATTTGTTTTTGAGCGCCGAGCAGTTTTACGCGGCAGCCAACAGCTACGCGCAATTTGCGCTGCGCCCGCAAGTCACCGACGTCATCGACAACGCGTTTGCACAAACCCTGCCCGACCTCACCGTGGTGCGTGGTGCGGCAGACCCCTTGCAAAAGTTACAAGCGCACGCCAATCAAACCAGCAACCGTTTGCTCATCTTGGCCGAGAGCGATGGCCGCCGCGAAAGCTTGCTCGACTTCTTGCGCTCGTCCAACGTCAGCCCGCCCGCGTTTGACTCGCTGGCCGAATTCGAAAGCAGCGCCGAAAAAATTGGCATCGCCACCGCAGCCCTACAAATAGGGTTCAGCTGGACAGAGACCGGTTTAGACCTCATCACCGAGACCGAACTGTTCGCCGTCGGTGCCACCACGCGCCGGCGTAAAAAACAAGAACAAGTCAGCGACGTCGAAGCGCTCATCAAAGACTTGTCCGAGCTCAACCTCGGCGACCCCGTGGTCCACAACGCCCACGGCATTGGTCGCTACCGTGGCTTGGTCAACATGGACTTGGGCGAAAAAAATGCCGATGGCTCGCCTGCGTTGCAAGAGTTCTTGCACCTCGAATACGCCGACAACGCTGTGCTCTATGTGCCGGTGAGCCAGCTGCACCTGATTGGTCGCTACACCGGCGTGAGCGCCGACGAAGCGCCACTGCACAAACTCGGCTCAGCCCAATGGGACAAAGCCAAACGCCGCGCGGCCGAACAAGTGCGCGACGCAGCAGCCGAGTTGCTCAACATCTACGCTCGCCGCGCCGCACGCCAAGGCCACCCGTTTCGCTACTCACCGCAGGACTACGAAACCTTTGCCAACGACTTTGGTTTTGAAGAAACGGCCGACCAACGCGCCGCCATCCACGCCGTCATGCAAGACATGATCAGCCCACGCCCCATGGACCGCTTGGTGTGTGGCGATGTGGGCTTTGGCAAAACCGAGGTGGCCTTGCGTGCCGCCTTCGTGGCTGTCACAGGGGGCAAGCAAGTAGCGTTCTTGGCCCCCACCACCTTGTTGGCCGAGCAGCACTACCAAACACTGGTGGATCGCTTCAGCAAGTGGCCCATCAAGATTGCCGAGATGAGCCGCTTTCGCTCAGCCAAAGAAATCACGGCAGCAGCCAAAGGCTTGGCCGAGGGGCAGATCGACATCGTCGTTGGTACACACAAATTACTCAGCGAATCGGTCAAGTTCAAAGACCTCGGTCTGCTCATCATCGACGAAGAACACCGCTTTGGCGTGCGCCACAAAGAGGCCATGAAAGCCCTGCGCGCCGAGGTAGATGTGCTCACCCTCACCGCCACGCCCATCCCGCGCACGCTGGGGATGGCACTGGAAGGCTTGCGCGATTTGAGCGTCATTGCCACCGCACCGCAACGTCGCTTGGCCATCAAAACCTTTGTGCGCAACGAAGGCAACGGTGTGATTCGTGAAGCCGTGTTGCGTGAACTCAAGCGTGGCGGCCAGTGCTATTTCTTGCACAACGATGTGGCCACCATCGAGAACCGCCGCGCTCAATTGGAAGAACTGCTGCCCGAGGCCCGCATTGCCATTGCCCACGGCCAAATGCCCGAACGCGAACTCGAACGCGTCATGCGCGACTTTGTGGCCCAACGTTTCAACCTGCTGCTGTGTTCAACCATCATCGAAACCGGCATTGATGTGCCCAGCGCCAACACCATCATCATGAGCCGCGCCGACAAGTTTGGCTTGGCCCAGCTGCACCAGTTACGCGGCCGCGTGGGGCGCAGCCACCACCAAGCCTACGCCTACCTCATGGTGCCCGACACGCAAGGGCTGACCAAGCAAGCGTCGCAGCGTTTGGATGCCATTCAGCAAATGGAAGAGCTCGGCTCTGGCTTTTACTTGGCCATGCACGACTTGGAAATTCGCGGTGCCGGCGAAGTGTTGGGTGAAAGCCAAAGCGGCAACATGCTCGAAGTGGGTTTTCAGCTCTACAACGAAATGCTCAGCGAAGCGGTGCGCGCTTTGAAGAACGGCGAAGAGCCCGACTTGCTCAGCCCCTTGAGCGCCACCACCGAAATCAACCTGCATGCCCCTGCGCTGTTGCCCGACGACTACTGCGGCGATGTGCACTTGCGCTTGTCGTTCTACAAAAAATTGGCCACTGCCAAAACAGCCGATCAACTCGACAACTTGCTCGAAGAAATCGTTGACCGCTTTGGCAAACTCCCCACGCAAGCGCAAACCTTGATCGACGTGCACCGCTTGCGCGTGCAAGCGCGCAGCTATGGCGTCACCAAGGTGGACGCTACGCCGGGCGTGACCCTCATCAGCTTCAAGCCCAATCCACCCTTTGACGCCATGCGCATCATCGAGCTGGTGCAAAAAAACAAACACATCAAACTGGCTGGCAACGACCGCTTGCGCATTGAACGCGA
>JBPCSU010000230.1:0-11494 GCA_051006815.1 Limnohabitans sp. | reverse complement strand
GGTCCAACGTGTCGTATTTCCAGTCGCCCACGGCTCCGAACAACACAGCATCGGCACCCATTGCCAACTTCAGGGTGGCTTCGGGCAGGGGATGACCGTGCGCGTCAAACGCAGCGCCACCGACCAAGGCCGATTCGGTTTCAAACTTGAGGTCGAGGACGTTCAGGACTTTGACTGCTTCGGCCACGATTTCTGGGCCGATGCCGTCGCCGGGAAGGATTGCGATTTTCATGTGTTCTTTTTCTGTGTGGATTTACATCGTGTGTGCCAACCAAGGCTTGGTGGCCAAGCGCTCGGCTTCAAAGGCTTTGATCTTGTCGGACTGGCGCAGGGTCAGGCCAATGTCGTCAAAGCCGTTGAGCAAACAGTATTTGCGGAAGGCTTGCACTTCAAACGGAATGGTTTCACCCTGTGGGCGCACGATGACTTGGTTCTCCAAATCGATCGTCAACTCATAGCCGGGGAAGGCGTGGGTTTCATTGAACAACAAGTCCACCGTGGCTTCAGGCAACACGATGGGCAGCAAGCCGTTTTTGAAACAGTTGTTGAAAAAGATGTCGGCAAAGCTCGGTGCAATCACCGCACGGAAACCGTATTGGTCAATCGCCCAAGGCGCGTGTTCGCGTGATGAGCCGCAGCCAAAGTTCTTGCGTGCCAGCAATACCGATGCGCCTTTGTAGCGCGGCTGGTTGAGCACAAAGTCGGGGTTGGGCTTGCGCGCTGATTCGGGCACGCCGGGTTCGCCGTGGTCCAGGTAGCGCCATTCGTCAAACAAGTTGGGGCCAAAGCCAGTCTTGCGGATGGACTTCAAGAACTGTTTCGGGATGATGGCATCGGTGTCCACGTTCTCGCGGTCCATCGGTGCCACGAGGCCTTTGTGGAGGGTGAATTTCTGCATGGTGTGTGTCCCTTAACTGGCCGATTACGCGAACTTGCGTACGTCCACAAAGTGGCCGTGAATGGCTGCTGCGGCTGCCATGGCGGGGCTGACCAAATGGGTGCGGCCTCCATTGCCTTGACGGCCTTCGAAGTTGCGGTTGCTGGTGGAGGCACAGCGTTCGCCGGGCTCCAAACGGTCGGCGTTCATGGCCAAGCACATGGAGCAACCGGGCTCGCGCCACTCAAAGCCTGCAGCTTTGAAAATTTCGTGCAGACCTTCGCGTTCGGCTTGTTCTTTGACCAAACCTGAGCCGGGCACCACCAAAGCCAGCTTGATGTTTTTGGCCACTTTTTGGCCGAGCTTTTTGACTACCGCAGCGGCTTCGCGCATGTCTTCAATGCGGCTGTTGGTGCACGAGCCGATGAACACTTTGTCGACAAACAAATCGTTCAGCGCTTTGCCGGGTTGCAAGTCCATGTACGTCAACGCGCGTTCAATCGCGCCGCGTTTGTTGGCGTCTTTTTCTTTGTCAGGGTCAGGCACGGTGCCGTTGATGTCGAGCACCATCTCGGGCGAGGTGCCCCAGGTGACTTGCGGCAAGATGTCTTCGGCCTTCAACTCCACCACGGCATCGAAGTGCGCATCGGGATCTGAGTGCAAGGTTTTCCAATACGCCACAGCTTGGTCCCATTCCACGCCGGTGGGCGAAAGAGGGCGACCTTTGACGTACTCGATGGTTTTGTCGTCCACCGCCACCAAACCCGCGCGTGCGCCGCCTTCGATGGCCATGTTGCACACCGTCATGCGGCCTTCCATGCTCAGGCTACGAATGGCGGAGCCAGCAAATTCAATGGTGTAGCCCGTGCCGCCGGCGGTGCCGATCTTGCCAATGATGGCCAACACCACGTCTTTGCCTGTCACGCCCTTGGCCAACGTGCCTTCGACTTTGACGAGCATGTTCTTGGCTTTTTTAGCCAGCAAGGTTTGCGTGGCCATGACGTGCTCAACCTCGGAGGTGCCAATGCCGTGGGCCAACGCGCCAAACGCGCCGTGGGTAGACGTGTGGCTGTCGCCGCACACCACGGTCATGCCAGGCAGGGTGGCGCCGTTTTCAGGGCCAATCACGTGCACGATGCCTTGGCGCTTGGACATGAACGGGAAGAACGCGGCCGCGCCAAACTCTTTCATGTTGGCGTCGAGCGTGGTGATTTGTTCTTTGCTGATGGGGTCGGTGATGCCGTCGTAGCCCAGCTCCCAGCCGGTGGTGGGGGTGTTGTGGTCAGCGGTGGCCACGATCGAGCTGACGCGCCAGACCTTGCGGCCGGCTTGACGAATGCCCTCAAACGCTTGCGGGCTGGTGACTTCGTGCACCAAATGGCGGTCGATGTAGAGGATGGCCGTGCCATCTTCTTCGGTGTGGACGACGTGCTCGTCCCAAATCTTGTCGTAAAGGGTGCGTCCCATGAATCTTCCTTAGGTGGAGCCCGCAATTTTATGCGGAGCGCTGTGTGGATTCATTGAAATGACACAAAGGCTTCCTAGAATCTGTGGATGTTTTCACGTTTCAGATCTTGGGCGTTGTGCCTGTGCGTCATGGCCTGGGCGGGCGCGAGCCATGCGGCACGGCCCATGAACACGGATGACGCCAACATCGTGGACGCCAAGTCTTGCCAGTTGGAGAGCTGGGTCAAAACCACCCACACCTCGCTGGAGCGTTGGGCTTTGCCGGGCTGCAACTTTGGTGGGGAGCTGGAATGGACGCTGGGCGGCAACGCCCAAACCGAGCAGGCTGTGGGAAGCACGCAGTACTGGATTGGCCAAGTGAAGAAACGCTGGCAACCGGTGGGCGAAAACACGATTGGCATTTCCACCACGGTGGGCGCCATGGCCACGCGACCTGCGACACCCGATCGTCCCAACGACAAAGACTATTACCTCAACGTGCCCGTCACCGTGCCGTTGGGGCAAGACCGTTTTGTGCATCTCAACGCGGGTTGGGTGCAACACCAAAGCCTTGGCATCAGCCGGCCGACCTGGGGCGTGGGCGGCGAGCTGCCGCTGACGGCCAAGGTGATTGGCATTGCCGAGGCCTATGGCGAAGCCAACTCCGGCACACGCTACCAATTCGGGTTGCGCACCTGGGTGGTGCCGCAGCGGGTACAAATTGACACGACCTATGGCAACCAAGTGGGGCAACCCGAGCACCTGCGTTGGTTCACGGTGGGGGTGCGTTTGCTGAGCCCCGCTTTTCTACCTTGAGGCGGTCAGACGTTCCAGCAGCAGCTGGGCTGAGGGTGACAACTCGCGCTGCGGGTTAAACGCAATCACCAGTTTGCGTTGGGCCCAAGCGTCTTGCAGACGCACCACTTTCAGCTTCAGGGCTTGCACTTGGCTGGCGCAGGCGCCCAAAGGCAACACGCCTACGCCCAAACCGGCTGCAATCATGTGGCACATGGCGTCAAAGCTGCGCACTTGCACGCGCATGTGCATGTGTTGGCCTTCTTTTTCGGCTGCACGCGAGGTGAGCTCTAGCAAGGAGCTGCCACGGTTCAAGCCAACAAAGTCGTATTCCAAACAGGTGTTGAAATGCACGGCTTTGCGCTTGGCCAACGGATGGCTGGCGTGGCACAACAGCACCAGCTCGTTGGTTTGAAACGGCAGCACGGTCAGCCCGTCCATCGGTGTTTCATCGGCTAGCACGCCGACATCGGCAATGCCGTCGATCAACGCGCGTGCAATGTCGCCACTGAGTTGCTCTTCGAGCTCGACCACGATGTCGGCATGGTCCGATAAGAATTTGTGCAGGATGCGGGGTAGGTATTCGGTCAGCGACGACATGTTGGCCCACAAGCGCACATGGCCCCGAATGCCTTGCGAGTAGTCGCTCAACTCGCTGTTGAAACGCTCCAAGCCTTGAAACAAGCGAATGCAGTGCTGCAAAGCCAAGTGGCCCGCGGGCGTGAGCAACACGCCTTTCTTGCTCCGCTCGAGCAGTTGCGAGCCCGTGGCTGCTTCAAAGTCGGACAAGCGGCGGCTGGCGGCAGACAGCGCCAAGTGGCACGTCTCGGCGCCTTTGGTGATGCTGCCGGTTTGTGCCACTGCGCAAAACAGGCGCAGCGTGACAAAGTCGAACCGGCTCAAGTTGAAGCTTTTTCTCATGGGGATGTCCTAACCTTCGCGAAACGCGAAGGAAATATTATGGAATAGCAATTCCACCTACCTGGGATTGTTTTTATAGTCCCGCCATGTTTGAACCATCTCTTTGCAAATCATGAGCGCGTTGACCGGACTCAAAGTACTTGAACTAGGCCAACTTATTGCTGGCCCTTTTGCGGCCAAGACATTGGCCGACTTCGGCGCCGATGTGGTGAAGGTCGAAACCCCCAAGACGGGCGATCCCTTGCGCAAATGGCGCTTGCTGAAAGACGGCACCTCGGTGTGGTGGCAAGTGCAGTCACGCAACAAACGCTCGGTGGCGTTGGATTTGAAAGACCCCCAAGCCCAAGACATCGTGCGCCAACTGGCCAAAGATGCGGATGTGCTGATTGAAAACTTCCGTCCCGGTGCGATGGAAGGCTGGGGGCTGGGCCCCGACGAATTGCTGGCGCTCAACCCGCGCCTGATCATGTTGCGCATCAGTGGCTACGGCCAAACCGGCCCCTACCGCGACAAGCCAGGCTTTGGTGTGGTGGCCGAGGCCATGAGTGGTTTGCGCCACCTCACGGCAGAGCCGGGTCGCGTGCCTGTGCGCGTGGGCGTGAGCATTGGCGACACCTTGGCTTCGCTGCATGGGGTGATTGGTATTTTGATGGCCTTGCAAGAACGGCAGCGCAGTGGCCAAGGCCAGGTGATTGACGTGGCCTTGTATGAAGCCGTGTTCAATTGCATGGAAAGTTTGTTGCCCGAGTACAGCGCCTTTGGTGCTGTGCGCGAGGCCGCCGGCAGTGCCTTGCCCGGCATCGCGCCCAGCAACGCGTACCGCTGCCAAGACGATGGTTATGTGCTGATTGCGGGCAATGGCGACAGCATTTTCAAGCGTCTCATGCACACCTTGGGTCGCGATGATTTGGGCAACGACCCGGCACTGACCGACAACGCAGGACGTGTGAAATGCGTGGCAGAAATTGACGCGGCCATCGGTGCTTGGACTGCCCAACACACGGTTGAGCAAGTGCTGACTGCGTTAGACGCCGCCGCCGTACCCGCCGGGCGCATCTACACCGTGGCCGACATTGCGGCTGATCCGCACTACCAAGCCCGCGACATGATTCAGCAGGTGCAGATGGACGACGGCACCACCTTGGCAGTGCCCGGCATCATCCCCAAGCTCTCGCGCACGCCCGGCAGTCACCGTCGCAACGCACCGACGATTGGGCAAGACACCGATGCGGTGCTGCACGAAATTGGCCTCACGCCGCAGCAAATCCAAATCCTCAAAGACAAAGGAGTCGTGGCATGACACGTCTTTATTTCAATGAAGTGGTCACGCGTGATGGCTTTCAAAACGAACCCCATTTCATTCCCACAGAAGACAAGATCGCTCTGGTCGATGCACTCAGCCAGTGTGGCTATGCCAAGGTCGAGGTCACTTCGTTCACCTCACCCAAAGCCATCCCGATGCTGCGCGATGCGGAAGAGGTGATGGGCCGCATCACGCGCGTGCCCGGGGTGGAGTACACCGTGTTGGTGCCCAACTTGCGTGGGGCGGAACGGGCGTTGGAATCGCGCGCCGATGAACTCAATTTGGTCATGTCCACCTCAGAGACGCACAACCTGTCGAACTTGCGCATGACGCGCGAACAAAGCTTTGCGGCGTTGGCGGAAGTGGTGCGCCATGTGAACGGGCGCACGCCCATCAATGTGTCGCTGTCGACTTGCTTTGGTTGTCCCATGGAGGGGGATGTGCCCTTGGCCGAGGTGCAGCAGTTTGCGCAGCGTTTTGCCGACTTGGGGGTGCGGGGTCTCACCATTTGCGACACCACGGGCATGGCCCATCCTGCGCAAGTCAGCCGCATGGTGGACGCGCTGCAACAGCAATTGCCCCACACGCAGCTCACGCTGCACTTTCACAACACGCGCGGCATGGGCTTGGCCAATCTGCTGGCTGCGGTGCAGGGCGGCATCACCCAATTCGATGGCTCCTTGGGTGGCTTGGGTGGTTGCCCTTATGCACCCGGTGCCAGCGGCAATATTTGCAGCGAAGACGCGATCCACATGGTCGATGCCATGGGCTACGACACCGGCATTGACTTGACCCAGTTGCTCAACGTGGCGCGCCATTTGCCCGCCCTCGTGGGCCATGAGGTGCCCAGCCAAGTGGCCAAAGCGGGTCGCATCACCGACTTGCACCCTGCACCGGCCTATGTGTCTGAATTGAAAGGAGCCGCCGCATGATTGACCACCTCGACCACTTGGTGTTGACCACCTTCAACGAGGAAGCCTGCGTGGATTTTTATACCCGCGTGATGGGCATGACTCTGGAGAGTTTTGTCGGTGGCACACCGCCTGTGACCCGCAAGGCCTTCAAGTTTGGCCAGCAAAAAATCAACCTGCATGTGCGGGGCAAAGAGTTCGAACCTAAGGCGCACGTGCCTGTGCCGGGTGCGTTGGATTTGTGTTTCATCGCCACCGTGCCCTTAGACGAGGTGATTGCCAAACTCAATGCTGCGTCATGGCCGATCGTGGAAGGCCCCGTGATGCGCACTGGGGCGACGCAAAAAATCAGGTCCGTGTACGTGCGCGACCCCGATTTGAACTTGATCGAAATTTCAGAGCTGGCGTAAGACGCGCTCATTTCAACCCCGTGATTTCAAGCAAAGGATCTCTCATGAAACGACGCGCGTTGTTGGCCTATGGTGGTGCTGCGGCACTGACAGGCGCTGCCCCTTCTGTGTTTGCGCAAGGCAAATATCCGCAACGTCCTGTGACCTTGGTGGTGCCCACGCCGCCTGGCGGTAGCACCGACTTCACGGCACGTTTGATTGTGGAGCCGCTCACGCGCGCCTTGGGCCAACCGGTGATTGTGGACAACCGTCCTGGTGCCTCCGGCAACATTGGCAACCAATTTGTGGCGCGTTCCAAAGCCGACGGCTACACCTTGCTGGTCGCCTACAGCGGGTACCAAGTGGGTAACCCACATTTGTTCAAAGACGCGGGTTGGGACCCGATCAGAGACTTCGCCCCTGTGGCCATGGTCACGCGTGCGCCGCAGGTGGTTGCGATTCACCATGCGTTGCCGGTGAATACGCTGCAAGAGTTCGTGGCCTATGCCAAGAAAAACCCGGGCAAGCTCAACTACGCATCGTCCGGCAATGGGTCGATTCAACACATTGCGGGTGAGTTGTTCAAGCAACTCACGGGCACGTTCATCACCCATATCCCCTACCGTGGCTCGGGCCCGGCGGTGCAAGACTTGCTGGCCGGCACGGTGGATCTGCACATCACCACCCCGGCCTCGGTGGTGAGCCACATCAAGTCAGGACGCTTGCGTGCTTTGGCGGTGACCAGCCCCAAGCGTTTGGCTTCGCTGCCCGATGTGCCCACTGCCACCGAAGCGGGCTTGAAGGGGTATGACTTGGATTCTTGGTTTGCGCTGTACGCCCCGGCAGGCACACCGCCCGCAGTGGTGCAACAACTGAACGCCGAGGTGAACAAAATTTTGCAACTGCCCGAAGTGCGCAAGAAGGCCGAAGACTCGGGCACCTCGGTGGAGGCGTTCACCCCGGCGCAGCTGGGTGAGTTCACGCGCAAAGAACTGGACTATTGGGGTGGGGTGATCAAGTCAGCCAAGATCACGGCGGACTGATCGGACTGATGCGCTCTTAGGCTGCAGACCTCAGGGCGCAGCGAATTGGGCGGTGCCCACAATGCCGATTTTGGTCAGGCCTTGCCGCTGGGCGCTCGCCAAGACGCCGGCCACTGCTTCGTACTTGGCTTTGGCTTGTGCCTTGATGTGCAGCTCGGGTTGAGGCTCTTGGGCTTTGGCTTCTGACAGCAAGGCGTCCAGTGCGGCGCGGTCTGCCAAGGGCTTGCCATTCCAGTTGACCACGCTGCGGGCGTCCACTTCAATCCGCACGATGTTGGGTTTCTTTTGCGCTGGCGGTGTGCCCACAGGCATGTCGAGGTTGACCGAGTGCAACTGCACGGGGATGGTAATGATGAGCATGATCAGCAACACCAACATCACGTCAATCAGTGGCGTGGTGTTGATGTCCATCATCACCTCGGGTTCGTCTTGGCTTTGGGTTAAGGAGGACAGGTTCATGGCCATGCTCAATTCCCCTGCGATGGGCTTGTGACCAGACCCTGCGGGTCCGTGACAAACCTTACCTTGGTCAAGCCCGCCACTTGCGCGGCGTAGAGGACGCGGCCGATGGCTTCAAAGTCGGTCTTGGCATCGCCGCGAATTTGCACTTCGGGTTGAGGTTTTTTCTCGGCGAAGGTTTGCAACTGTTTGATCAGGTCGGCGTTGCTGCGCACCGGCGCGTCGTACACAAACGCTTGGCCTTGTGCATTGACCGACAAGATGACGTTATCGGGCTTGGTCTCGCGCGGTTGTTGCACCTCGTGCGGCAGCTCGACTTTCACCGAGGTCGTCACCACCGGATTGGTGATGAGAAAGATGATGAGCAACACCAACATCACGTCCACCAAGGGCGTGGTGTTGATGGTGGTCAACAGGTCGTCATCGCCCTCGGTGGGGCCTAGGTGCATGGCCATGACTTAACGACCGGAGCCTAAGAGCACCGCGTGCAAATCTGCGCCAAAGGCGTGAACTTCTTCCATCGCCACTTTGTTGCGGCGCACCAGCCAGTTGTAGCCCAGCACGGCGGGCACAGCCACAGCCAAACCAATGGCGGTCATGATCAGCGACTCGCCCACAGGGCCGGCCACTTTGTCGATGCTGGATTGGCCCGACATGCCGATCTTCACCAATGCGTTGTAAATCCCCCAGACCGTGCCAAACAAACCGACGAAAGGTGCGGTGGAACCCACGGTGGCCAACACGGCCAAGCCGTCTTGCATGCGGCTTTGTACGTTGTTCATGGCACGCTGGATGCTCATGGTGACCCAGTCGTTGAAGTTGATGTGGCCCAACAGGCCGGTGTGCTTGCCCGCACTTTCCAAGCCTTTTTCGGCAATGAAGCGAAACGGGCTGTCGGCTTCCAAACCCTCGGTGCCTTGACGCACATCGTTGGCATGCCAAAACGTGGCTTGTGCTGTTTGGGCGTAACGCATGACGCGGTTTTGCTCAGCCAGTTTGGTGAAGATGACATACCAACTGCCCATGCTCATGAGGACCAAGATCAGCAGCGTGGCCTTGGCCACCCCGTCGCCTTGTGCCCACAGAGCGGACAGACCATACGGGTTGTCGATGATTTCTTCTGCGGCAAAAGCGCTGGAGCTGAGCATCAGGGTGGTGATGACTGCCGTGGTTCGAATGAGGGTAGCGTGACGCATAAAAGTCCTTCGATAAATTCGGTGGGTGGCGCTTATTCCAAACGCCAGGTGTATTTGATGCTGGCCCAGCTTTGCTCGGGTTTCCCGTCCACCGTGCCGGGACGGAATTGGCATTTCGACAAGGCGTTGCGTGCCGCTTCATCTAAGCGGGTAAAGCCCGATGTTTTTTCAATGTCGGCTTGCAGCACACGTCCATCGGCGCCAATCAAAAACTTGAGCGTGACGGTGCCTTCTTCTTCCAAGCGTCGCGAGGCGCTGGGGTAATCGGGCTTGGCGCAGTGTGCCCCCGGTTGGATGGTGGCACCCACGCGGACCGCAGGTGTGGCCGGCGCCGCACTGGGCGGCGGGGCCACGGGGGTGCTGATGACCGGCGTTGTCGGGGGGGGCGCGGGGGCCGCTGGCGTCGGCGTTTTGGGTGGTGGCGTTTGCGGTGTGGGGGCCGGGGGCGGGGCTTCTGACATCAGCACGGCTTCCACCGTGTTCTCTGTCATGCGCACCACATGGCGTGCCAAACCTGAGCTGATGGCCCACCACAACAAGCCATGCAACAGCACGACCAGTGCCAGACTGGTCAAGTGCTTGCGCGGTGAACGCTGGCGAGCAGCGTAGGGGGAGGTGGGGGCTGTCGAGACGGGAGACAAACGAGAAAACTCTTTAATTTTTCTCATTTTAGGTGGCGGGGTGTGCGTCAGCGGTGGGATGCCGTTGAACGCGACACGTTAAATCTGGTTCATCTGACCTTTGATTTTTCCGCCGCGCTCAATCTCCAGCTCACCATAGGTGACTTTGCCTGTGATCTTGCCGCTGGCGCGCACGATCAACACATTTTTGCTGGTGACGGTTTCGTTGAGTTCACCTTTGACGTCGATGAAGTCGGCTTCGACTTTGCCGGTCACCACGCCAGAGGCGCCGACCAACACATCTTTGGCTACAAGTTCACCCTCTACCTGGCCTGAAATAATGGCTTGGTTGGGGGCGCTGATCGATCCTTTGAACACCACACCGGTGCCAATGAAAATACTTTTATCTTTCGTACCTTCGCTCATGGTCAAATCTTTCAGAATGTCGACTTTGTAAGTTTAGACGTTTATTGTCACTTTTTCCATTTCTTTACGACTTTGTGCCGTAGCGAATGTGGCGAAAAAGCCCCATATTTCTGTTCAGCCATTCTTTAAATTCAGTTCGTATGAAAGTTGTTGTCGTTGCCAATCCGAAGGGAGGCGCTGGTAAATCCACGCTCTCCACCAATATCGCGGGGTACTTTGCATCGCAAGGCCACCGCGTGATGCTGGGGGATGCGGACACACAGCAGTCGTCAAAGTTTTGGCTGAGCCAGCGTCCCGAGACGCTGCCTTCTATTTCAACGTGGGAATACCAGCCCGATTTGGTGTTGACCGCCAAGCCTCCCATGGGAACCACGCATGTGGTGATCGATACGCCAGGAGGCATCAGCGGCTGGCGCTTGCAAGAGGTCATTCAGCGCGCCGACAAAGTGGTGGTGCCGGTGATGCCCAGTGTGTTTGACATGCAAGCCACCAACCAGTTTTTGTTGCAACTGGTGCAGATGACCGAGCAGTCGCCCACCCAAGTGTGTGTGGTGGGGAACCGCGTGGACACGCGCACCATCTCGGCGGCAAACTTGCGCAAGTTCATCGACGCACTGGACGTGCCCGTGTTGAGCTATTTGCGTGACACGCAATACTATTTGCACATGGCTGCGCATGGCCTGTCTTTGTTTGACATCACGCCCTCCAAGGTACAAAAAGATCTGGCGCAGTGGGTGCCCATTTGCGCTTGGCTAGACCAAGATTGAGACAAATTCGGCCTTATGTCCTGGACAAGATTGGCGTGAAATTACCTAAGTGAGATCCACATTTCGATGTGTATTCTTTTCCTCCCGAAGCGATTGAGGAAAATTCATGGCTTACTTCAAAAATTTCATCGCCTATGGTGTCGATTTTTGTCTCGCACTCGTCGCCGTGGCCGAAGCCTCCTTGATGTTGTTTGAAGACTTCTCGGCCCATCCCTTTGATTGGGTGGTGTTGCTTTTGGCCTTTGGCATGACTGTGTTTTGTCTGTTCCGTTCGTTGCGAACCAAATTCGTAGGCCAGCGGCGCGCTTTTTAAGCCCCACATTGCCCGCCGAGGGTGCAAT
>JBPCSU010000229.1:0-3227 GCA_051006815.1 Limnohabitans sp. | reverse complement strand
GGCGAGAGTGCTGCCTTGCGCGTGAGCGCCATGAACACCACTGCGGACAACAATGGCGCAGGCAGCCGCATCGACAAACAAGGCCTTGCCGGCAGCTACCGCTGGGGCATTGGCGAGCGCGACGAATTCACCGCCAGCCTCTATCGCTTAGAGAACAACAACGGCATCAACTACGGCATGCCTTGGATCAAGCCCACCGCCAGCAGTACCGTCAGCGCCACCACCTTGCTGCCCGTGGACCCATCCAACGACTACGGCATGGCCAGCGATTACAACCACGGCAGCGCCAGCCATGCCACGCTGGCCCACACCCACCGCTTTGATGGCGAGACCGAACTCACCACGCGCGTGCGTCGTGGTGCCTACACACGCGACCAACGCGCCAGCACGATTCGCCTGTGCCAACAAACCACCACCAACGGCATCACCAGCAATGCCGGGTGCCCCACCACCTTGCCCTCACTGGCCGATCTGAGCGGCAGCACGCAACTCACCCGCGGCACGCAAAACAAAATTCAAGATTTAGATTCGCTTTACGTTCAAAGCGACCTGAGCGCCAAACTCAGCGCATGGGGCATCCAGCACGAGATGCTCAGCGGCCTTGATGTCGCACGCGAGCAAAAGGTGGTCTATGCCGCACGCACGGCAGCCCAAGGCTTGGGCGGCGTGAACCTGGTCAAACCCAACACCACCGTCGACTCACCCGACGACGGCGCGTGGGCGAACGAAAGCACGCGCGCCTTGCGCGTGAACAACCAGTACACCGCCACCGCATGGGGCGTGTACGCCCAAGACCTGGCGCAAATTACGCCCTACTGGAAGCTCTTGGGCGGCTTGCGTTACGACAGCCTCAACGGCAGCTACGACAGCTTTGCACCCCCGGCAGACAACGCCAATGCCGTGAACGGCGCGATGTCGAATTACAAGATGAAAGTGGGCGAGTGGAGCAAGCGCGTCGGCGCCTTGTTTCAACCCAGCGCGCGCGAGTCGTACCACCTCTCGGCAGCGACCTCGTTCAACACCTCAGGCGATGCGTATTCGCTCGGTGCCTCCAACAAAGATCTGGCGCCGGAGCAAAGCATCAACATCGAGTTGGGCGCCAAGATCGATTCACCCAGCAACAACTTCACCACCCGTTACGCGCTGTTTCATTCGACCAAGTTGAATGAGCGCAACACCGACCCCTTGCTCACCGACGTAACTGTGTTGTCCGGGCGCCGCCACGCAGCGGGTGTGGAGTTGGACATCACCGGGCGCATCACCCCACGCTGGGAAACCTATGGCTCGTTCATGTGGATGCCCGTGGCGCGCATTGACGAAGCCGCGCCCTGCCCCAGCAGTGGTGCGTGTTTGCAAAACGAAAAACAAGGCGCGCGCCCATCGCTCACCCCACGCGTCAGCGCCACGCTGTGGAACACCTACCAACTCAACGGTCAGTGGCGCGTGGGCGCAGGGTTGAACCACCGCGGCGCACAGACGCCTAACCGCAATCCAGGCTGGGAAGCACCCGCCTTCACCACCACGGACGTGATGGCCGAGTACCGCGTCGACGAGCAACTCACCTTCAAAGGGAACGTGAGCAACCTCACCAACAAGCTGTATGCCGACCAGCTCTATAGCGGCCACTACGTGCCAGGCGCAGGGCGCTTGGTGCAAGTGACTGGCTCGTACAAGTTTTAAATTTGCAAGGAGCCCCACATGCTGTTGACGTTGTCCAACTTGTTATCGCCAGACGAACTCACCCAAGCTCACGCTTGGCTCACCCACGCACCGTGGGAAGCGGGCGTGGGCACAGCTGGGCGACAAGCAGCGATGGTCAAACACAACCAGCAGTTACCGCAGACATGCGAGGCCGCGGTGAACATCCGAGAGATGGTGCTGAAGGCGCTCAACGCCAACCCAACTTTTTTCTCGGCCACCTTGCCCAAGAAAATTTACACCCCGCGCATCAACCGCTATGCAGGTGACAGCAATTACTTTGGCAATCACATCGACGGCGCGATTCGCATGTTGAGCCACGAGAAACGCGTGCGCACCGACATCTCCTGCACGGTGTTTCTAAACGAGCCCGACAGCTACGACGGCGGCGAGTTGACCATTGCCGACACCTACGGCGAACAGCGCATCAAGCTGCCCGCCGGCAGCATCGTGATCTACCCAGGCACCAGCTTGCACCAAGTCAACCCTGTCACCCGCGGCGAACGCTTGGCGTGTTTCTTTTGGATCGAAAGCTTGGTGCGCAGCGACGAACAACGCCGCTTGCTGTATGAACTCGACATGAGCTTGCTGAGCTTGCGCACACAGTTCGGCGAGATCCCCGAAGCCGTCACGCAAACCGGCGTGTATCACAACCTCTTGCGCATGTGGGCCGACACCTGATGCTGCAGTTCACCTACGCACGCACGCAACGCGTGCACCCCTTCGTGGTGGTGGGCGTGGTGGTGATGCACGCGCTGGCCATCGGCACACTGCTGCTGTCCCCTCGCGTGACCGACCTCGACACGCAAACCAGCATCGCCATGGAAATGGTGTTAGCCCCTGTCAGCCAAACGCGTGCTGCCGCACAGGCACAGGTGCAGCCACAACCTTCAACCACACGTCCCTCGGCTGCGACGCCAACCACGCAAGCATCCCCCAGCGCCGCGCCGGCCACTCACAGCGCAGAGGCCACACCCGCAACCGCCGCCACACAAGCCACCCGCACATCTTCTGCAAACACGGGAGCACCCGCCTTCATCCTGCCCAGCAGCGAAGCCCACGGCTTGAACAACCCCAAGCCTACCTACCCACGACTCAGCCGTCGCATGAACGAGCAAGGGCAGGTGGTGATTCGCGTGTTCGTCGCCGCCGATGGTTCGCCGCAGCAAGGCGCAATCAAAACCAGCAGTGGCTACGACCGACTGGACCAAGAAGCGTTGCACACCGTGATGCGATGGCGCTTTGTAGCGGGGCAGCGTTTGGGCGTACCCGAGGCGATGTGGTTCAACGTGCCCGTCAATTTTGTTTTGGATTAATTTTTGGAAATCACCTCTATGGAAAACCAAGCTGGCATTTTGAATTTTTGGCAACAAGGCGACGCCATCACCCACCTCGTGGCACTGCTGCTGATGGGCATGTCGGTGTTGTCATGGGTCGTCATCGTCATGAAGGCGTTCGACATCGTGCGCCTGAAACGCATGGCGCAACACGTGGAACCGTTTTGGCACAGCAGCAACTTGAACGATGGC
>JBPCSU010000228.1:0-6063 GCA_051006815.1 Limnohabitans sp. | reverse complement strand
TTCCACGCTCTCGGTCAAGGTGCCTTTGACGATGCCCAACCAGTTGCTGTAGGCCAGCACTTTGTCTTCGGCATCGACCACGGCCACCGAGTCTTCCAAGTCCAAGATGGTGGACAGGGCGGCTTCCACAATCAGGTCGCTCACGCCTGCGGCATCGCTCGCGCCAATCGGGGTGTTGCGGTTGATTTGCAGGTCGAGGTGCAAACCGTTGTGTTGCAACAGCACAGAAGACGGTGAGGCGGCGTTGCCTTGGAAGCCCACGAACTGCGCCGCTTTGGCCAACTTGCTGGACTTGCCATTTTTCAAAGTGACCACCAATTCGCCGTTCACCACAGAATAGCCGGTGGAGTCGATGTGCGAGCCACTCTTCAAGGGGGCGGTGCGGTCCAGCACGTAGCGTGCGTACTCAATCACTTTGGCGCCACGCACGGGGTTGTAACCCTTGCCTTTTTGTGCGCCGCCGGTTTCGGGCAAGGCATCGGTGCCGTACAAGGCGTCATACAACGAGCCCCAACGTGCATTGGCCGCGTTCAAGGCGTAGCGCGCATTCAGCACAGGCACCACCAGTTGGGGGCCGGCTTGCAGCGCCAACTCGGCATCCACGTTTTTCGTGGTGGCTTTGACCTTGGCAGGTTGTGGCACCAGGTAGCCAATTTTTTCCAAAAACTTGCGATAGGCCTTCATGTTTTTGATGGGGCCTGGGTTGTGGGTGTGCCACGCATCCATTTCGGACTGCAAACGGTCACGCTCGGCCAGCAAGGCGATGTTTTTGGGCGCCAAGTCTTGCACGATGGCATCAAAGCCTTTCCAAAACTTCTCGCTGCTCACGCCGGTGTCGGGCAAGACGTGGGTCTCGATGAACTTTTGCAACTGGGTGGCAACTTGCAAGCTGTGAATTTGCGTGCGTGGGGTCGTGTCGTGACTCATGGTGCGTTCTCTCTGGGTAAAACAAAAAGGGAAAAACTGAAGCGAATCTTAGGTGATCATTTGTCACTGATTCCATCCCGTTTTTGGGGACAGCCGTGACAAATAGGTGGGTAATCCGGGGCTGGCGAGGGTTTACTTCTCGGGCACCAGCAAGTGCCCATGACGCAAGCCGCGCCAGGTGTTCAGGGTCAAGCCCAGAATCAGCAACGAGGTGAGGGCCAGCAAGAAGATGGCCGGTAGGTGCAGCCATCCCCCGTTGGGCGCATGCGACATGCGCAGGGTGAGCGAGGTAAATCCAGCCATCGGAAAGCTCATGCCCCAATGGGGCAAGCCAAAGGGTTGTTCGCGAATGGTCCTGACTTGCGTCAGCATCACGAGAAAGAAGAAGCAGGCGGTGCCCCACATCAGCCAGACCAGCACCAAGGGGGCGTCGAGTTGCAGCAAGCTCAAGCCACCCATTGAAGGCGGCACCAAGGTGATGAACCACGTGGGAGCCATGCGTGTGGGCAGGGGGCCGGCTTGGGCCACGCGCACGAACAACAACGCCAGCAACACGGGCCACAACAGCAAGCCCACCCCAAACTGCGCGGTGGCCCAAGCTTCCAGCCCAATGCTCACGCCGCCCAAAGGTGCCAACACATTGCCAACGACCGGAATAAAAAACACCGGGGTGAAGGTGGCCCATTGCAAGCCGCCGCCCGAAGGATTGAGCCAACGCCCGACCACCCAGGCCGTGGCCGCGATTTCCAGCACCGAGCCCACGCACCAGACAAACCTCAGCGCCGTGTCGAGTGCGGGCGAGGTGCCCCAAAACAAATTGATGCCCAAGCTCGCCAGCAACAAGATCGACACTGGCAACGTCGCCATGAAGGCGTGACGCACGGGGTGACGCATGTCGGCGGCGACGGCGTTGGGGTGTGCGCTCAAGCGCACGATGCACGCCAGACACAACAACACAAAAATCAGCTGCGCAAAGATGGCGCCGAGCAAGCCCAGACTCAGCGCGGTGTCGCCAAACACATCGGTCGCGCGCAGCCATGCTTGTGACAAACCGCACCACCCCATGACCAAGGCAAACCACGCGGGTGCGAGGTACTCCAAAGAGGCAATGGCACGTGTGAGGCGGCTGGGGTGGTGGGTGGCAGTGGGTGCAGTCATGCGTCAATTTTAGGCGGCGCGTGCTCTGCGAAGCCCCGTGGATAATTGGCGCATGGACAAACTCAAAGCTTTTGAGTCCTTTGTGTCGGTGGCATTGAAGGGCAGCTTGACCGCTGCCGCCAAGGCGGAGGGCGTGGCACCCGCGATCATGGGGCGTCGCCTCGACAGCTTGGAAGCGCATTTGGGCGTCAAGCTGTTGGTGCGCACCACGCGACGCATCACGCTCACCCACGAAGGCACCGCCTTTTTGGAAGACTGCCAACGCTTGCTGGCCGATGTGGCCAATGCCGAGGCCAGTGTCAGCGCGGGTGGCTTGAAAGCCAGTGGTCATTTGCGCATCACGGCCCCGGCAGGTTTTGGGCGGCGTCATGTGGCGCCGTTGGTGCCGCTGTTTCACACCTTGCATCCTGATGTGACGGTGTCGCTGAACTTGAGCGACCGTGTGGTCGATTTGGCCGCCGAGGGGTTTGATTGCGCCGTGCGTGTGGGCGATTTGCCCGACTCCTCGCTGGTCAGTGTGCGCATGGCCGACAACCGCCGCTTGTGTGTGGCCACCCCTGAATTTTTGAAACGCCATGGCACGCCCAAGTCACCCAGCGACTTGATGCGTTTTCGTTGCCTCACCTTGTCGAGCGACGCCTCGCAAACCCGGGGCTGGGCTTTTCGTGTGCCTGTGACGGGCAAGGGCGAGGGTGTCACACACGAGGTGGTGCACCTGCGTCCCAGCGGACCGATGGATTGTTCGGACGGCCAAGTGCTGCATGACTGGTGTTTGGCGGGCCACGGCATTGCATGGCGCAGTACCTGGGAGGTGGCGTCTGAGATTCGCGCCGGCCAATTGGTGTCGGTGTTGGAAGCGTTTGCGGCACCACCGAACGGCATCTACGCCGTGTTTCCCCAGCGCAAACATTTGCCTTTGCGTTTGCGTTTGTGGATCGACTTTCTCAAAGACCACTACGGCCAAGCCCACTACTGGGGTGCCGAGGCATGAACGCCACCGCGCTGAAACACGTTGTGCTGTGTGCCGACGATTACGCCTTGAATGCCCCCGTGTCGCAAGGCATCGTCGCCTTGGCGGTGTTGGGGCGTCTCAGTGCCACCAGCGTCATGAGTCTGTCCCCGCGGTGGGGCGAAGACGTGGCCGCTTTGCGCGAGGTGCGTGGCTTGCTCGATGTGGGGCTGCACTTGGACTGGACCAGCAGCTTCGCAATCGACGCGGGCCATGGCAGTGGACTGGGGCTTCTCATGGCCCGTGCGGCCCTGCGCTTGTTCAGCCAGCAACAAATTGAAGACGAAATGTCGCGCCAGTTGGATGCATTTGAAGCGCTGTGGCAAGCGGCGCCCGATCACATCGATGGGCATCAGCACATTCACCAATTTCCCATTTTTCGCGACGCTTTGGCGGAGGTGCTGACACAACGCTATGGCCGTCGTGCGGCACGCCCGTGGGTGCGCGTGTCACACGTGGCGCAGCCGGGGTTGAAGGCGCGCGTCATCTCGGCCATGGGCGCGGAAGGCTTGCAACGCTGGGCGCAACAGCAGGCATGGCCCACGGTGGGCCCGTTGTTGGGCGCCTATGGGTTTGATGGCAGCTTGGACGATTACGCCCACCGCATGCAACGCTGGTTGGCCGCTTTGCCTGCCGAGCAAACGGCGCTCATCATGTGCCATCCTGCGGTGTCGGCGCAAGCCGACGACGACATTGGCCCCGCCCGCAAACGAGAGTTCGCTTATTTGGCGAGCGACGATTTTGCGCAGCATGTGTCAGACGCGGGGGCGTGTTTGGTGCGAGGCAGTGGCCCAAGCCATGAACGGGTGAGTCGATGAACCGAATGATTTCTTTTTTCTCTTCGCCACGCTGGCGCACCTGGGGCGTGTGGGTGTTGCCCGTGTTGCTGCTGGTCTTGGCCACCGCGCGGCCCCTGGCCGTGCCCGACGAAGGTCGCTATGCCGAAGTGGGCCGTTGGATGTGGGTGACGGGCGATTGGCTTGCCCCGCGTTTGGATGGCGTTCCGTTTTTCCATAAGCCGCCGCTGCTGTATTGGCTTGAGGCCGCCGCGATGTCGGTGCTGGGCGTCACCCCGTGGGTGACGCGTTGGGTTGTGGCGGCACACGCCATGCTGATGATGGCGCTGATGTATGTCAGCGCGCGTCACTTTGCTGGCGTTGAGGTGGCGCGTCGTGCGGTTTGGATCTTGGGCTCCAGCATGACGTTCTTGATTGCGGGGCAATACGTCAACCACGACATGATGGTGGCCACCTGGATGGGGGTGGCCATTTGGTGTTTCGCACGTGCCTTCTTGCACGACAGTGGGGTGCATGCGGGTTGGGCGCGCGCCGGGTTTGTGGCGTGTGGTTTGGGCATTTTGAGCAAGGGCTTGATTGGCTTGTTGCTACCCGGGCTGGTGTTGTGTGTGTGGATCGCCTACACACGCCAGTGGCGCAAAGTTTTGGCTTTGCCGTGGTTCACGGGCTTGTTGCTGCTGGCGCTGGTGGCTGTGCCTTGGTTTGTGTTGGCCGAGCGTGAGCACCCGGGCATGTTGGCCTATATGTTTGGCAAACACCAGTTTGGGCGCTACACCGCGACCACGTTCAACAACGCACGGCCTTGGTGGTTTTATGGCGTGGCGGTGACGCTGCTGCTGTTTCCCTGGGTCTTCTGCGCGGTGGCAGAGGGCGTGCAACGTTTGCAGCGCGTGCTGCGTCCCAGCGCCGATGGTGTGGATGCGCATTCCCCGGTCAGTGCGCCATGGTTGGCGCTGTGTTGGATTTGGGTGGTGGCGATTTTGGGTTTCTTCTCCATTCCCAATTCGAAATTGGTGGGTTACGCCTTGCCGGTGATTCCGCCGTTGGCGGTGTTGGCGGCGCTCTGGTGGGAGCGCGTCATCACGCCGCGTGCCGGTGGGCGCTTGGCGTTTGGTGTGCTGACGGTGTTGAGTTTGGCGATCGCTGTGCTGGCTAATTTCTATGCAGGTCACTACACCTTGCAACGCAGCGCGCGTGGCGTGGCACAAGTGGTGGCGTGTGCCGTCGCGCCCGATGATGTGGTGGCGGTGGTGGACGACTTCCCCTACGACTTGCCGTTTTACGCCCAGCGACAACGCCCAATCGAAGTCATCCAAGACTGGGAGCGTCAAAAGGTCGAGGCGGGGGACAACTGGCGTCGCGAGTTGTTAGATGGGGCGGAGTTTGATGCAGCTGCCGCGCGCGTGTTGCAGCCCTTGTCACGCTTGGCGGAGTTGCGTCGTGATCCTCACGCTTGGGTGCTGGCGCCGCGTTGGCAAGATTCGTTTGATGCGCGCGCCTATGACGGGTTTGAGTCGGTGTACCAAGACGACGCGTGGGTGCTGTACCTCGGTGTCAGCGGTGGGGGTTTATCGCGCGCGGCGAAAAGCCCAGAAGCGGCTGAGCACAAAGGTCTGAGCGGATGCAAAGACCAGGGCCACAAATAAAGCCAACCAGTCTGGCCAGTTCAAGCCGCGTAACAACGCAACAAACATCAGCTCGTTGGCGACAAACCCAGCGAGGGCTGTGGCAGCAAAGCGGCGCAGGCTTTGCCACAGCGAGGTGTCTGCATCCGCAAAGCTCAACTTGCGGTGGCCGATGAAACTCACCACAAACGCCACACAAAAACCAGCGGCGTTGGCCAACTCAGGCCACAGGTAGGGCGCGGCCAACAGGAACACCGCCATGTGCACGGCGGCGGCACTGGCACCCACCACCAAAAACCAAAACCCGGTGCGCATGGCTTACACCGGATGTGGTGGGTCGTTGTCGATCACGACGGGCGGGGCTGTTTTCACCGGGGCCAAAGACAGGCCCGCGCCCCAGCGCTGGCTGACCAAATACATGGGGCGTTGTTTCACTTCTTCGTAGATGCGACCCACGTATTCCGCCAGTACACCGATGGACAGCAATTGAACGCCGCTGAAAAACATCAGGCCCACCACCAAGGTGGCGTAACCCGGCACATCAATG
>JBPCSU010000227.1:0-4989 GCA_051006815.1 Limnohabitans sp. | reverse complement strand
GGTTTGTTTGCCCGCAACGAACGCGTGGTGTGTGTGTTTGACATGCCCGCTGCCGCAGGGCAAACGCCGCAGCAATACGTGTTGGTGCTCGTCGGTGCCACCATCGTGGGCAGCATGGCCACGCCTTGGCATGGCGTGGTGAATCCACCGCGCCCCGGCAAGGTGCGCGAGTGGACCTACAACGACCCTGCGTTGAGCTTGCAACAAGGCGATGAAATGGGGCGCTTCTTGCTGGGCTCCACCGTGGTGTTGCTCTGGCCCAAGAACACCATTGCGCTCAACCCCGCGTGGCAAGCCGCACAAGGCGTACGTTTGGGCGAGAAGATGGGGGACGCGATGCACGCGTAATCGCGGCCCCAAGTCCACATAAAAAACCGCCTCTGTTGAGGCGGTTTTTTATTGGAAAGCCACCTCGGCAAAGCTGCGTAGCTTGCGGCTGTGCAATTGCGCCGGACCTTGCTGGCGCAGCAATTCGACGGCGCGCATGCCAATGCGCAAGTGTTGGTCTACGCGTTCGCGGTAAAAGTGGTTGGCCATGCCCGGTAGCTTGATCTCGCCGTGCAAGGGTTTGTCGCTCACGCACAGCAGCGTGCCGTAGGGCACCCGGAACCTGAACCCATTGGCAGCAATGGTGGCGCTTTCCATGTCCAGCGCCACGGCACGGCTTTGGCTGAAGCGGCGTTGCGGGGTGGTGGCTGCATTTTGCGTGGGCAGCAGCTCCCAGTTGCGGTTGTCGGTGCTGGCCACGGTGCCGGTGCGCAAGATGCGTTTGAGCTCAGCCCCTTCGCATTGCGTGACGTCTTTCACGGCTTGCTCGAGCGCGACTTGAATTTCAGCTAACGCGGGGATGGGCACCCACAGCGGCAACTCTTCGTCCAACACATGGTCTTCGCGTACGTAGCCGTGGGCCAACACGTAGTCGCCGAGTTGCTGCGTGTTGCGCAGGCCCGCGCAGTGGCCCAGCATGAGCCAAGCATGCGGACGCAGCACGGCAATGTGGTCGGTGATATTTTTGGCATTCGCTGGCCCTACCCCAATGTTCACCATGGTGATGCCGGTATGGTCGGGGCGTACCAAGTGATAAGCCGGCATTTGCGGCAAGCGTGGCGGCACTTTGCCGAGGGCATCGCTGGCTTCGGTTGAAAGACCGACACGCCGCGTCACCACATTGCCGGGTTCCACGAAGGCGATGTATTCGCTGTTCGGGTCTTGCATGGCTTCCAACCCCAAACGCACAAACTCGTCGATGTAGAACTGGTAGTTGGTGAACAACACAAAGTTTTGAAAATGCTCGGGGCTGGTGCCGCTGTAGTGGCGTAGGCGTTGCAGCGAGTAGTCCATGCGCGCCGCGGTGAACAGCGACAAGGGTTGCGGTTCGTTGGGCTTGGCCTCAAACGTGCCGTTGGCAATGCCGTCGTCCATGGCGGCGAGGTCGGGCAGGTCAAACACCTCGCGCATGAGCTGGCGGCGTTCGGCGCTCATCTCGCCTTCCACATGGTCGTTGTCACCAAACGAGAAGTGCACGGGAATGGGTTGGTGGCTCACGCCCACCTCGAGCGTGCCGCCGTGGTTTTGCAGCAGCAAGCGGAATTGCTCGCGGTAATAGGCCGCAAACAAATCGGGTCGGGTGAGGGTGGTCTCGTAGCGACCGGGTTCGGCCACAAAGCCGTAGCTCAGGTGCGCTGCATCGCCGCCGCCTTGCAGTGCGCCGTGCTTGGTGTGGATGCGCACGAAGGGGTAAAACGCACGCACCCGCTGCTCAAAGTGAGCACCGCCTACAAAGTCGCGCATGGCTTGGCGCAAGTGGTCGAGGCTGGTTTGGTAAAGCGCCTGGACTTGGGCCAGGGCGCTGTCGGCATCGGTGTGGCGGGTGGGGGCGATGAAAGGGGGGCGAATGCTCATGCCCCCGATATTACCGATTACATGTTGCGGCGGTATTGCCCACCCACCTCAAACAAGGCGTTGGTGATTTGGCCGAGTGAACACACGCGCACCGCATCCATCATCACTTCGAACACGTTGGCGTTGTCGATGACGGCTTGTTGCAAACGCTTGAGCTGCACCTCGGCTTCCACCTTGTGACGGGTATGGAAGTCGTTCAAGCGCTTGAGCTGGCTTTGCTTTTCCTCTTCGGTGGAGCGGGCCAGTTCGAGCTTGTCCATCACTTGCTCACCGTGCGGGTTGCGGAAGGTGTTGACACCAATGATGGGCAGCTCGCCAGTGTGCTTGAGCATTTCGTAGGTCATCGATTCGTCTTGAATCTTGCCGCGTTGGTAGCCGGTTTCCATGGCGCCCAACACACCGCCGCGCTCGGCGATTTTTTCGAACTCGGCCAACACGGCCTCTTCCACCAACTCGGTGAGTTCTTCGATGATGAACGCGCCTTGGTTGGGGTTCTCGTTTTTGGCCAAGCCCCATTCGCGGTTGATGATGAGCTGAATCGCCATGGCGCGACGCACCGAGTCTTCGGTGGGCGTGGTGATGGCTTCGTCAAACGCGTTGGTGTGCAAGCTGTTGCAGTTGTCGTAAATCGCGATCAGTGCTTGCAGCGTGGTGCGGATGTCGTTGAACTGAATCTCTTGCGCGTGCAAGGAGCGGCCTGAGGTTTGGATGTGGTACTTGAGTTTTTGTGAGCGTTCGTTGGCGCCATATTTCTCTTTCATGGCCACGGCCCAAATGCGGCGTGCCACGCGACCCATCACGGTGTACTCGGGGTCCATGCCGTTGCTGAAGAAGAAGCTCAGGTTGGGCGCGAAGTCGTCAATGTGCATGCCGCGCGCCAAGTAGGCTTCCACAAACGTGAAGCCGTTGGAGAGCGTGAACGCCAATTGCGAAATCGGATTCGCACCCGCTTCGGCAATGTGATACCCGCTGATCGACACGCTGTAGAAGTTGCGCACTTGGTTGTGCACGAAGTACTGGGCAATGTCGCCCATGACTTTCAATGAAAACTCGGTACTGAACAAGCAAGTGTTTTGGCCTTGGTCTTCTTTCAAGATGTCGGCTTGCACCGTGCCGCGCACGTTTTGCAGCACCCATTCTTTGATCTTGGCGGTTTCGGTCTCGGTCGGGTCGCGGCCGTTGTCCTTTTTGAACTTGTCGATGTTTTGGTCAATGGCGGTGTTCATGAACATTGCCAAGATCGACGGGGCAGGACCGTTGATGGTCATCGACACGCTGGTGGTGGGGTTGCACAAATCAAAGCCGTCGTACAACACCTTCATGTCGTCGAGGGTGGCCACGTTCACGCCCGAGTTGCCCACTTTGCCGTAGATGTCTGGACGAGGGTCGGGGTCGTTGCCGTACAGCGTGACCGAGTCAAACGCCGTGGACAAGCGCTTGGCGTCCATGCCTTCGCTGACCAGTTTGAAGCGGCGGTTGGTGCGGAAGGGGTCGCCTTCACCGGCGAACATGCGCGTGGGGTCTTCACCCTCGCGTTTAAACGCAAAGGTGCCAGCGGTGTAGGGGTAGCTGCCGGGCACGTTGTCGAGCATCAGCCACTTCAAGATTTCGCCGTGGTCTTCGTATTGCGGCAACGCCACTTTGCGAATGGTGGTGCCGCTGAGTGATTTGGTGGTCAGCGCGGTGCGAATTTCTTTGTCGCGAATCTTCACCACGTACTCGTCACCCGCGTACGCGGCTTGCATGTCGGGCCATTGGGCCAACAGCTTGCGCTCGGCGCTGCCCAGGTGTTCTTCTCGTTGTACCGCCAAATCGATGGCGGCTTCAGAGGCTTTGGCGCGGCCGGGCTTGCCCTCTTCCAGCATGCGAGCGGCTTCGCGCAGTTGTTGAATTTCGCGGGCCAGTTTGGCTTGTGTGCGTGCGCGCTTTTTGTAGCCACGCACGGTGTCGGAAATTTCGGCCAAGTAGCGGGTGCGTGCCGAGGGCACCACTGGCGTTTGGTTGCTGCTGTGGCGCACGTTCACCAAAGGCAAGCGACCTTCCTTGAAGGTCAGGCCCAATTCGGTCAAGCGACCTTTCAGGGCTTGGTACAGCGCGGTCACGCCGTCGTCGTTGAAGCGTGCGGCCATGGTGCCGAACACAGGCATTTGCTCGGTCGGTGTGTGCCAAGCCTCTTTGTTGCGTTGCACTTGTTTGGCCACATCGCGCAGCGCGTCGCTGGCGCCTTTGCGGTCGAACTTGTTGATGGCGATGAACTCGGCAAAGTCGAGCATGTCGATTTTTTCCAGTTGGCTGGCGGCACCGAACTCGGGCGTCATCACATACATGGGCACATCGACGTGCGGCACGATGGCGGCGTCGCCTTGGCCAATGCCAGAGGTTTCCACAATGATCAAGTCGAACCCTGCGCACTTGGTGGCGGCCAACACATCGGGCAAGGCAGCGCTGATTTCGCTACCGAAATCGCGTGTGGCCAGCGAGCGCATGAACACGCGTGAGCCGCTGCTCCAGGGGCCAATGGCGTTCATGCGAATGCGGTCCCCCAGCAAGGCGCCACCGCTTTTGCGGCGGGAGGGGTCGATGGAGATCACGGCAATACGCAGGGCATCACCTTGGTCCAAGCGGATACGACGCACCAGCTCATCGGTCAGCGACGACTTGCCGGCGCCGCCGGTGCCGGTGATGCCGAGCACGGGCACCTTGTGCTTGAGCGACTCTTTGCGCACGGCCTCGACCATTTTGGTGTCGGCCTTTTCGTTCTCGAGTGCGGTGATGAGTTGCGACAGTTTGCGCCACGCCATCTCGTCATGACCTTGGATGTCTTTGAGCACCTTGGGGGCGTAGCCCGACAGGTCTTTGTCGCAGCGCATGATCATCTCGCCAATCATGCCTTGCAGGCCCATTTTTTGACCGTCTTCGGGGCTGTAAATACGGGTCACGCCGTAGGCTTGGAGCTCGCGAATTTCGGGGGGCACGATCACGCCGCCGCCGCCGCCAAACACTTGGATGTGTTCGCCGCCGCGTTGGCGCAGCAAGTCGACCATGTACTTGAAGTACTCCACGTGGCCGCCTTGGTACGAGCTGATG
>JBPCSU010000226.1:0-3091 GCA_051006815.1 Limnohabitans sp. | reverse complement strand
TGCGTGTGTTGCGCGTAAGCGAGTAATGCGGCGGCGGCGGCGTGGGCTTGCACCACGTCTTGCGCGTTCCATGCGGTCAGCGAGGCGGCTTGTAAATGCTCCAGCAGCTTGCGGCCACCCAATGCCGCATCAAACTGAAACGCCGGACGCACTTGCGCGGGCAGGCCGACTTGGCTGCAAAAGCTCTTGAGTTGTTGCTCGAACGCCGGACTGACTTCGGCGCTGTAAATCACTTCGCTGGGTGCCACGCGGGCGATCCAGCTGGGCAGATCGGCGGTGGCGCATTCGGCCAAATGGACCAAGCCTTGTGTCACGCTCAGCCATGCCAAGCCGCACCCGTGACGCTCGCTTTGGTGAATGGCCAGCACATAGGCTTCGGTTTTGTCGCTGAGCAAAGCGCTGTCGGTCAAGGTGCCGGGGGTGACCACGCGCACCACTTTGCGCTCGACGGGGCCTTTGCTGGTCGCGACATCGCCCACTTGTTCGCAAATCGCCACCGATTCGCCGAGCTTGATGAGGCGCGAGAGGTAGGTTTCGAGCGAGTGAAACGGCACACCCGCCATCACCACGGGCTCGCCGTTGGACTGACCACGTTGCGTGAGCGTGATGTCGAGCAGGCGTGTGACCTTCTCTGCGTCGGCAAAGAACAACTCGTAAAAGTCGCCCATGCGGTAGAACAGCAGCGTCTCGGGGTACTCGGCTTTGAGGCCCAAGTACTGCTGCATCATGGGGGTGTGTCCGGACAAATCACGCATGGCGGTGCCTGTCAGTGGTTGAACGGTTTACAACGGTGCGTCGGGTGCTGCGCGTGACACGCTCAGCGTTTTGATGGCCTCGGCGGCCACCTGTTTGTCGTCGGCACTGGCGAACTTGGAGTACTTCTGCACGATGGGCACCAGCTGCGCGTAGATGCGCGGCGCAGCCGCCAAACATTCTTGATGCTCCAGGTAGTTGGCCTCACCCGTGAAGTTGCCCACCAAGCCACCGGCTTCTGTGATCAGCAGGGCGCCTGCAGCCATGTCCCAAGGTTTGAGGCCGAGTTCAAAGAAACCATCGCTGAAGCCTGCGGCCACGTAAGCCAAGTCGAGTGCCGCAGCACCGGGGCGGCGCAGGCCTGCGGTGCGTTGCATCACATCGCCCATCAGACGCAGGTATTTGTTGAAGTCGTCTTCGGGGCGGAAGGGGAAGCCCGTGGCCAGCAAACACTCTTCCAAGCGGGTGCGCTTGCTCACGCGGATGCGGCGGTCGTTCATGAACGCGCCACGGCCTTTGGTAGCGGTGAACAAGTCGTTGCGGGTGGGGTCGTAAATCACGGCTTGCTCTAAGCGGCCTTGCACTTGCAGGGCGATGCTCACGCAGTAGTAAGGGAAGCCGTGAATGAAGTTGGTGGTGCCATCGAGCGGGTCGATGATCCAGATGTGGTCTGCGTTGGGGTTGCCGTGGGTGGCGCCTGATTCTTCGGCCAAGATGCCGTGGTCAGGGTAGGCGCCCAACAGGGTTTCAATGATGATGCGTTCGCTGTTGTGGTCTACCTCGGTCACAAAGTCGTTCACTTGCTTTTGCGAAATGCGCACCGCTTCGACGTCGAGCGCCGCGCGGTTGATGATGGCGCCTGCGGCGCGTGCAGCCTTGATGGCCACGTTGAGCATGGGGTGGGTAGTGGACGACATAGATTGTGTGAAGAGCTGACTCACGCGGAGCCGAGGAGGATCGCCCGGCGATGCGGGCGGCGACAATGGCAGCAATTTTACGCGCTAGAGCTTACAAAACCCCATGAAAACCCGTTTCATTCTTTTGAATACCAGCCACGCCGGCAACGTGGGCGCTGCCGCCCGCGCCATGAAGGTGATGGGATTCACCGATTTGGTGCTGGTCGCCCCCCGCTGGGACAACGTGCTGCGCCGAGACGAAACCATTCAACGTGCCAGCGGGGCCTTGGATGTGTTGGCCAATGCCCGTGTCGTCGACACCTTGGACGACGCCCTTGACGGCATGACCCATTTGTGTGCCACCGCCATGACGCCCCGTGATTTTGGGCCTCCCACCGTAGAACCCCGTCCACACTTTGCCTCGTTTGTTGAGTCTCACATGAATCAACGGAACTTTGGTGTTGCATTTCTTTTTGGCTCAGAACGCTTTGGCATGCGCAATGAGGACGTGTATCGCTGTCATACCTGCTTGCGAATTCCGACCGATCCGAAGTTCGGCTCTCTCAATTTAGGGGCTGCGGTTCAGGTGTTGGCCTATGACTGGCGGCAGGCTTTGGGCGGGCTGGCTTCTATGGCCCCTGACGGTGGGGATGCCGGGGCGACATGGCTGGAAACCCCCGCCGGCTCTGGTTTGGCGGATGCCCAGCAGTTGGCAGGATTGCTGGCGCATTGGCAGCAATCGCTCACCGACATTGGTTTTTTAGACCCGGAAGCCCCTAAAAAACTCATGCCACGTCTGAACCAATTGTTCAACCGTGCCCAGGTCACGGAAGAGGAAATTCACATCTTGCGTGGCATTGCCAAGGCCATGTCGCAGGCGAGTGGCAAGGGTCCGGGTGGGCAACGATAATCGTGGCTATGTTTTCACGCCTTCGCTCTGACGTTCAATGCATTTTGGATCGCGACCCCGCGGCTCGCAGCCGCTGGGAAGTACTGACTTGCTATCCCGGGTTGCATGCGGTGCTGGTGCACCGTGTGGCCCATGGTTGCTGGAATCTGGGCCTGCAATGGCTGGGGCGCTTCATCTCGCACCTTTCTCGCTGGTTGACGGGGATTGAAATTCACCCGGCTGCCAAGATCGGTGACCGCGTGTTTTTTGACCATGCCATGGGCGTGGTGGTGGGCGAGACCGCCGAAATTGGCGATGGGTGCACCATTTACCAAGGCGTCACGCTGGGCGGTACCTCGTTGTACAAGGGCGCCAAACGTCACCCCACCTTGGGTAAAGACGTGGTGATTGGGGCGGGCGCCAAAGTGTTGGGCGGTTTCACCGTGGGCGACGGTGCGCGCGTGGGCAGCAATGCGGTGGTCACCAAGCCTGTGCCGGCCGGTGCGACCGCCGTGGGCAATCCCGCGCGCATCATTCAAGCGGAAACCGACGC
>JBPCSU010000225.1:0-16494 GCA_051006815.1 Limnohabitans sp. | reverse complement strand
TGAGGAGTTGCAACAAGCGCTGAGCGCCACGTTGCAAGTGCTACGTCCCGGAGGTCGATTGGCAGTGATCAGTTTCCACTCGTTGGAAGACCGCATCGTCAAACAGTTCATCACGCAGCATTCGCGTGAGGTGTATGACCGTCGCGCGCCTTTTGCGGCGCCGAAGGTGATGGACTTCAAAGCGATTGACCGCATCAAACCCAGCGCGGCCGAGGTGGAGGGCAACCCCCGCTCGCGCAGCGCCATCATGCGTGTGGCGCAGCGCTTAGGAGCTGCAGCATGAGTCGGGTGAGCTTGTTGTTGATGCTGGCGGTGATGGCGAGCGCGCTGTACTTGGTGCGCACGCAGTACGAGTCACGCTCACTCACCACCGAGCTAGACCGTGCCACCAATGAAGCACGTCGTTTGGAAATTGAAAACGACCGCTTGGACGTGGAACGTCGTGCGCAAGCCACGCCGCTGCGGGTGGAAAAGTTGGCGCGTGAGCAACTGCACATGCGCACCATCACACCGGCCATTACCCAATACGCCACCGTCAATGGCGCAGCCGCTTCCGCTGCACCAGCCTCTGCAGAGGTGCGCCCATGAGCGGTCGCAGCGTGCAATACACCTCGAGCCCGTTGCTCGCCAGCAAGACCCCGATCTGGCGCAGCCAGTTCATCGTGGCTGTGATTGCGGCGGGCTTCTTAGGGCTGGTGGCGCGCGCTGCGTATGTGCAGGTGATGGACAACGCCTTCTTCAAGCGTCAAGGCACGGTGCGTTTTGTGCGCACCTTGGATTTGCCTGCGAACCGTGGACGCATCCTCGATCGCAACGGCAACATCTTGGCCTCTAGCGTGCCGGTGCCCAGCATTTGGGCCAACCCCGAAGACATGGAGCGCGATCCCGCCAAGCTCAAGGCGTTGGCCAAATTGCTCGGCATGAGCATGGCGGATTTGGACAAGAAGCTCCAAGACGAAGACAAAACCTTTGTGTGGCTGAAGCGCCAAGTGGATGAGTCGGTGGCGAAAGACATCGCCGAGCTCAAGATCAAAGGCGTGTACGACCGCAAAGAGTACAAGCGCATTTACCCCGAAGGCGAGTCGGTGGCGCACGTGGTGGGCTTCACCAACGTTGAGAACATCGGGCAAGAGGGCGTGGAGCTGACCTTCAACAAAGACTTGGGTGGCAAGCCTGGTTCGCGTCGCGTCATCAAAGACCGATTGGGTCGTGTGGTGGAAGACATTGGCGAAATGGTGCCACCCGTCGATGGTCAAGACTTGCAATTGAGCATCGACAGCAAGGTGCAGTACTTCGCGTACGAAAAAATCAAAGAATCGGTGGTCAACAACCGTGCCGCCGCAGGCAGTGTGGTGGTGCTCGATGTGAAGACGGGTGAGGTGTTGGCCTTGGTCAACTACCCCAGTTACTCGCCAGGCAAGCGCGGCAACTTGAGTGGTGCGCAGTTGCGCAACCGTGCGTTGACCGACACGTTCGAACCTGGCTCCACCATGAAACCCCTCGTGGTGGGTTTGGCCTTGGAAAAGGGCATCGTCAAACCCGAGACCTTGATCCAAACCGCGCCTGGCAAATTGCAAATGGGCACAGCCACCATCACCGATGCCCACCCCCATGGTGTGCTTAGCGTGAACGAGGTGATTCAAAAATCCAGCAACGTGGGCACGGTGAAGATCGCCATGCAAATGCAGCCCCACGACATGTGGGAAGTGTTCACACAAATGGGCTTGGGGCAAAAGCCCCAGGTGCCGTTCCCCGGTGCCGTGGCTGGCAAAGTGCGCGCTTACAAAACATGGCGTCCGATTGAACAAGCCACCATGAGCTATGGCTACGGTTTGTCTGCCAGTCTGTTTCAGTTGGCGCAGGCCTACACCGTGTTTGCCCACGATGGCGAGATGGTGCCCATGAGCTTGGTCAAAACCTCACAAGCCGTCACAGGTGCGCGCGTGTTGTCTCCGCAGAATGCGGCCGCCATTCGCAACATGTTGCACCTGGTGACGATCCCAGGGGGCACCGCACCCAAAGCACAAACCATGGGTTATTCGGTGGGCGGCAAAACAGGTACCGCGCACAAGGTGGAAGGCAAGGGTTACGCCAGCAAAAAATACCGCGGCTTTTTTGTCGGTATCGCGCCCATCGACAACCCGCGCATCGTGGTGGCAGTGATGGTGGACGAACCCACCAACGGCGCTTACTTTGGTGGCGATGTGGCTGCTCCGGTGTTCAGCCAAACCGTGCAACAAACCTTGCGCATGATGGGGGTGCAACCCGACATGGCTGTCAAACCGCAAGTGGTGACGCAAGTGGAAAAGGAGTCGTTCTGATGAAGCGACTGCACAACCCACAAGACGCCGCCCAGTGGTTGCGCACGCAGGTGCGTGGGGTGTTGCACACCGACAGCCGGCGTGTGGCTGCGGGCGATGGCTTCATCGCGTGGCCGGGTGGCGTGACCGATGGTCGTCACTATGTGGCGGCAGCTCTGAAGCAAGGTGCCACGGCATGCTTGGTCGAGCAGTCGGGGGCCGACGGATTTGCATGGCCCGCCACTGAGACAGACGTGATCGCCACGTACGACGGCTTGAAAGCCGCGAGTGGTCCGATTGCCGCTGCGTATTACGAACAACCCAGCCAAGTGCTGGACGTGGTGGCCATCACCGGCACCAATGGCAAAACATCCACGGCGTGGTGGTTGGCGCATGCCTTGCACCACGTGGGTCAACGCTGCGCCATCGTGGGCACCTTGGGGGTCGGTGAAGTGGGGCAACTCGAAGTCACCGGCATGACCACGCCCGATCCCGTGCTGCTGCAAGCCCGCTTGCGTGACATGGTGCAAGCCGGTGTGCAGGCGTGCGCCATTGAGGCGTCCTCCATCGGCTTGGCTGAACATCGTTTGGACGGCACGCACGTGCGTGTCGCCATGTTCACCAATTTCACGCAAGACCATTTGGACTACCACGGCGACATGGCCACGTATTGGCAAGCCAAGTTGGCCTTGTTCAACTGGACCGGCTTGCAAGCGGCGGTGGTGAATGTGGATGACCCTCAAGGCGCTGCATTGGCCAAGCAATTGCAAGCACGTGCTGATGTGCGTGTGTGGACCGTGTCATGCGCGCCAACCTCCGCATGGGGTGCTGGGCACATAGCGGCACGCCAGATTCAACACGGGGCGTTGGGCTTGTGCTTCGAGGTGGTCGAAGGGGATGCGGTTGAAACTCTCGACACCCAGTTGGTGGGCTACTACAACGTGAGCAACGTGCTCGGCGTGATCGCTTGTTTGCGAGCCATGGGCTACAGCTTGGCCGATGCAGTGCAAGCCTGTCGCGCGTTGCCCGCCGTGCCCGGTCGCATGCAGACCGTGGGTGAGGTGGGCGAGCCCTTGGTGGTGATTGATTACGCCCACACCCCCGATGCCGTGGCGCAAGCGGTGCAGGCGTTGTTGCCCTTGGCCCAGTCGCGTGGCGGTGAACTGACCTGTGTGTTGGGTTGCGGTGGCGACCGTGATGCCGCCAAACGCCCCTTGATGGCGGCGGCTGCCGAGCGTCACGCCCACCACGTGGTGCTGACCAGCGACAACCCGCGCAGCGAAGACCCGCAAACCATTTTGAACCATATGCTGGCTGGCATGCAGCACGCGTCTCGTGCCATCGTCATGGCCGACCGTGCAGAGGCCATCACTCATACCGTGCAACACGCACGCGTGCAAGACGTGGTGTTGGTGGCTGGCAAGGGCCATGAAGATTACCAAGACATTGCCGGCGTGAAGCACCCGTTCAGCGATGTGCAACACGCGCGTGACGCGCTGCGGCAGCGTGCCGAAAAAGCGAGGGCCCATGTCTGACATGAACCTCTCCTTGAAGCAGCTCCATACATGGCTGGTGAATGCACGCGTGCACGGCGATGCCAACGTGTTGATTCAGCGCGTTACCACCGACAGCCGGGCCTGCCAAGCGGGTGATTTGTTTGTCGCCCTCCAAGGCGAACGCTTTGACGCCAACGACTTTTTGCCACAAGTGGCTGCCAGTGGCGCAGCTGCCGCCATGGCCCATCGTGGGCTGGACGCTGCAAAACTTGCGGGTATGGAAGTGCCCGACACCCGTGTGGCATTGGGCCAACTGGCCAAAGGCTGGCGCAGTCAATTCAGTCTGCCTGTGATTGCGGTGACTGGCAGCAACGGCAAAACCACCGTCACCCAAATGATTGCCAGCATCTTGCGCGCCGGGTTTGGTGACGACGCTTTGGCCACGCAAGGCAACTTGAACAACGACATTGGCGTGCCACAAACCTTGCTGCGCTTGCGTGCGCATCACCGCAGCGCTGTGGTGGAGTTGGGCATGAACCACCCTGGCGAAATCGCTGGTTTGGCAGACATGACGCAAGCCACGGTCGGCTTGGTCAACAACGCTCAGCGCGAGCACCAGGAATACATGGCCACCGTCGAAGCCGTGGCACAAGAAAACGGTGAAGTCATACGCGCCTTGCCGGCTGATGGCGTGGCGGTGTTCCCCGCCCACGACGACTACACGCCGTTGTGGCAACGCCTGGCGGGCGATCGCGCCTGCCTGCGTTTTTCAATGACGGGCGATGCCGAGGTGCAGTTGCTGCAAGCCGATTGGTTGAACGACCACTGGGCGGTCACTGCACAAACCCCTGCGGGCGTGCTGCGCACGCAGCTGAACATTGCCGGCCGCCACAACGTGGGCAATGCGTTGGCCGCCACGGCTTGTGCGTTGGCTGCCGGCGTGTCGCTCGACACCATCGCTGCTGGGTTGAACAGTTTTGAGCCCGTCAAAGGGCGCTCACGTGCATTCGGCATTCAGTGCCAAGGCCGTGCCATCACGGTGGTGGACGACACCTACAACGCCAACCCCGACTCGGTGCGTGCTGCCATTGATGTGCTGGCTGAGTTGCCTGCGCCCCGTTTGTTGGTGTTGGGCGACATGGGCGAAGTGGGCACGCAAGGCCCCGAGTTCCACGCCGAGGTGGGCCAGCACGCTGCCAACCAAGGCATTGACCACGTGCTGTGCCTGGGCGAATTGGCTGCCTTCACCGCACAAGCGTGCGGCGCACGTGCGCTGCATGTGGCCGACATCGACGCACTCAACCAACACGTGCTGCAACAGCTGCCGCAACTCGGCAGTGTGTTGGTCAAAGGCTCGCGGTTCATGAAGATGGAGCGGGTGATCGACGCGATCAACAGCTGCCATGACCACCACACAAAGGAAACCACGCCATGTTGCTGACTTTGGCCCAATGGCTGCAAACCCTCTCGCCTGAATTTGGCTTTTTCCGGGTGTTTCAGTACATCACCTTCCGTGCGGTGATGGCCGCGCTGACCGCGTTGTTGATTGGTTTGATCGCAGGTCCTGCGGTGATTCGTCGCTTGGCCGCGTTGAAGATTGGTCAACCGATTCGTGAATACGCCATGCAAAGCCACTTGGCCAAGAGCGGCACGCCCACCATGGGCGGGGTGTTGATCTTGATTGGCATTGCCGTGTCCACCTTGTTGTGGGCCGATTTGTCAAACCGCTTTGTGTGGATCGTGATGATCGTCACCTTGGGCTTCGGTGCCATTGGCTGGGTCGACGACTGGCGCAAGGTGGTCAACAAAGACCCCGAGGGCATGCCCTCGCGTGAGAAATACATGTGGCAATCCATCATTGGTTTGTTGGCTGCCTTGTATTTGGTGTTCAGCATTTCTGAGAGCAACAACTTGCGCGTGTTGGAGTTGTTCTACTCATGGGTGAAGTCGGGCTTCGATGTCGACTTGCCACCCAAAGCGGGTTTGCTCTTGCCCTTCATCAAAGAAGTGAGCTACCCCTTGGGCGTGTTTGGCTTTGTGATCATGACCTACTTGGTCATCGTCGGCTCCAGCAATGCGGTGAACTTGACCGACGGCTTAGACGGCTTGGCCATCATGCCGGTGGTGATGGTGGGCTCGGCCTTGGGCGTGTTTGCGTATGTCACGGGCAGCTCGGTGTATTCCAAATACCTGTTGTTCCCCTACATCCCTGGCTCGGGTGAGTTGATGATTTTCTGTGCCGCCATGGCCGGGTCCGGCTTGGCGTTCTTGTGGTTCAACACGCATCCTGCGCAAGTATTCATGGGTGACGTGGGGGCCTTGGCCTTGGGTGGCGCGCTCGGCACGATCGCAGTGATCGTGCGTCAAGAAATCGTGCTCGCCATCATGGGCGGCATCTTCGTGGTGGAAGCCTTGTCGGTCATGCTGCAAGTGACCTACTTCAAGTACACGAAAAAAAAATTCGGCGAAGGCCGACGCATTTTGAAAATGGCGCCCTTGCACCACCACTTCGAAAAGAGTGGCTGGAAAGAAACGCAAGTGGTGGTGCGCTTTTGGATCATCACCATGCTGCTGTGTTTGGTGGGCCTGTCGACTTTGAAGCTGAGATAAGACGATGCAGCAACTTCACAACCAATCGGTGCTGATTCTGGGCCTGGGTGACTCCGGCCTGGCGATGGCGCGTTGGTGTGCGCGCCATGGTGCGCAGGTGCGCGTGGTGGACACACGCGCCGAGCCGCCGCACTTGGCCGTGCTGCGTGCCGAGTTACCTGAGGTGACGTTTGTCCACGGGGCTTTTGAAGCGTCGTTGGTGGAAGGCCAAGACGTGCGTGCTGTGTTCAAGAGCCCAGGGTTGAGCCCTGAGTCGGTGGCACCGGTGTGGCACGCGGCCACGGCTGCGGGCTTGTGGGTGGGCACCGAGCTCACCTTGTTTGCCCAAGCGTTGCACGATTTGCAAACCAGCATGGCCTACCACCCCAAGGTGCTGGGCATCACCGGTACCAATGGCAAAACCACAGTGACGTCGTTGACCGGGCGTTTGTTAGAACGCGCCGGTCTGCGTGTGGCGGTGGCCGGCAACATCGGCCCCACATTGTTGGATACCTTGACGCACGCCCTCGACCAAGCCGCGCAAGACCAAGCGGCCGCAGACGTCATCGCTGAACAAGAAGCCGCTGCACACGCCGCTGACGAAGCCTTGGCCGAGCAGGCACGTGCAGAGGCGCAAGCCAAAGCGCAAGCGGCTGCAGAAGAGGCTGCGCGCTTGGCCGTGGAGGCCGCCGCACAAGCTGCAGCTGAGTTGGGCGCCGACACTGCGGGTGCGGAGGTTGCCGGTGAAGAGACGCAACTGTCCTTGCCCGACACAGGCGCAGAGACTGACGCCCCCCGCGATGGCGCGGCAGAAGCCGCCACCGATTCAGAGCCCTTTGAAGTGGACTTGCCGCCCCTGGTGCCGCCCCCCCCGCCTCTGCCCGACCATCCTTTCTTGCCCCAGGTGTGGGTGTTGGAGTTGTCGAGCTTCCAGCTGGAAGGCGTGGACAACTTTGAACCCACGGCTGCGACCGTGCTCAACCTGACGCAAGACCACCTCGACTGGCACGGCAGCATGGACGGCTATGGCGCTGCGAAAGCGCGCATCTTTGGTCAGCAAGGCGTGATGGTGTTGAACCGCGAAGACGCCGCTGTGATGGCGATGCTGCCCGAGCCCGTGCGTGTGAAATTGCAAAAACCCCAGGTGCGTGTGCACATCACTTTTGGCGGCGATTTGCCGCAACGACCCGGCGACTACGGCATTGAAACCGTGAATGGCATGACGTGGTTGGTGCGCGCGCTGGAGGCCGATGAAACCCGCAAGCGCCGCAAAGACGACGAAGAAGAAATTCACATCCAACGCCTGATGCCTGCCGATGCCTTGCGCATCCGTGGTCGCCACAACGCCCTCAATGCCTTGAGCGCCTTGGCGCTGGCCAGTTGTGCGGGTGGCGAGTTGGCCCCCATGTTGTTTGGTTTGCGCGAATACCAAGGTGAGCCGCACCGTGTGGCGTCCGTCAAGGTGTTCAACGGTGTGGAATATTTCGACGACAGCAAAGGCACCAACGTGGGCGCCACGGTGGCAGCCTTGCAGGGCTTGGGGGTCGACCGTCGTTTGGTGGTCATCCTTGGTGGCGATGGCAAAGGTCAAGACTTCTCGCCCTTGCTCGACCCCGTCACGCACTATGCGCGTGCGGTGGTGCTCATTGGGCGTGATGCCTCTGCGTTGCGCGACGCGTTGCAACTCAGCGGTGTGCCGTTGTTGGATGCCCCGAGTTTGGAAGAGGCCGTCACCTTGGCCAGCCAACACGCGCAGTCTGGCGATGCTGTGTTGTTGTCGCCTGCGTGTGCCAGTATCGACATGTTCCGCAACTACGCGCACCGCGCCGAGGTGTTTGTCAACGCGGTCCACGCGCTGATTGAAGAAGCAGGAGGCATGGTGTGACCGACGCAGCTGTCGCCCTCAAAGTGCCCTTCATGCAACGCCTGAAGCAGGGCTTTGATCGCCTCATGGGCGGTACGGAGCCCGAGCGCGGGTTAGACGCTTTGCCTGTGCGTGTGCACGGCACCGAGTTCACGCGCACGGCCGCATCGCCCGTGCATGTGAAAGGGTTTGACCAGCCGTTGGTTTGGGTCACGTTTGCCTTGCTGATGTTTGGTCTGGTCATGGTGTATTCCGCCTCGATTGCCATTCCCGATAACCCACGCATGGGCGCGGGCTACACCCAAACGCATTTCTTGTTGCGCCATGCCTTGTCGTTGTTCGTGGCATTTGTGGCCGCGTTGTTGGCGTTTCAGGTGCCGCTCAACACCTGGGAGCGCGTGGCGCAATGTGTCTTTGTCGCTGCCATCGTGTTGCTGATTGCGGTGTTGATTCCTTTCATCGGCAAGTCGGTCAATGGCGCACGCCGTTGGATTGGTTTGGGCTTCATGAACTTCCAGCCGTCCGAGTTGGCCAAGTGGGGGGTGCTGCTGTATGCCGCCAACTACATGGTGCGCAAGATGGATGTGAAAGAAAACTTCTTCGCCGCGGTCACGCCCATGGGCGCGGCGGTGTCGGTGGTCGGGCTGTTGTTGTTGTCAGAGCCTGACATGGGCGCGTTCATGGTGATCGCCGTGATCGCCATGGGCATCTTGTTCTTGGGTGGCGTCAATGCCCGTATGTTCTTCTTGATTGCGGCGGCGTTGATCGGCGTGTTTGGTTTGATCATTGCGTCGTCGGAGTGGCGGCGTGAGCGCATCTTTGCGTACCTGGATCCCTGGAGCATGGAACATGCGTTGGGCAAGGGCTACCAGTTGTCGCATTCGTTGATCGCGATTGGGCGTGGAGAAATTTTCGGTGTCGGCTTGGGTGGCAGCGTGGAAAAGCTGCATTGGTTGCCCGAAGCGCACACCGACTTCTTGTTGGCCGTGATCGGCGAAGAGTTTGGTTTTGTCGGCGTGGTAGCCGTGATTGGCATGTTCATGTGGCTGACCCGTCGCATCATGTACATCGGTCGTCAAGCCATTGCCATGGACCGCGTGTTTGCCGGTTTGGTCGCACAAGGTGTCGGCATTTGGATGGGCTTTCAGTCCTTCATCAACATGGGTGTGAACTTGGGCGCTTTGCCTACCAAGGGCTTGACGCTGCCGTTGATGAGCTACGGCGGCTCCGCCATCTTGTTGAACTTGGTGGCCATCGCGGTGGTGCTGCGCGTGGACTTTGAGAACAAAGTCATCATGCACGGAGGTCGTCTATGACCACGACCTCACGCACCGCACTCATCATGGCTGGAGGTACGGGGGGGCACATCTTCCCAGGCTTGGCCGTGGCTGAGCAGTTGCGTACCCAAGGTTGGGCTGTGCATTGGTTGGGCGCGCCTGCGCCGAGCATGGAAAGCCAGTTGGTGCCGCCACGTGGCTTCGCGTATGAGACGGTGCAGTTTGGTGGCGTGCGTGGCAAAGGCTTCCAAACCTTGGCGTTGTTGCCCTTGAAATTGCTGCGCGCGTTCTGGCAAAGCCTGTGTGTGGTGCGTCGCGTCCAACCCGATGTGGTGGTGGGCCTGGGCGGCTACATCACATTCCCTGCCGGCATGATGGCCGTGCTGTGTGGCAAGCCCTTGGTGTTGCATGAGCAAAACTCCATCGCGGGCATGGCCAACAAAGTATTGAGTGGCGTGGCCGACCGCGTGTTCAGTGCCTTCCCCAACGTGATGCCGAAAGCCGAGTGGGTGGGCAACCCCATGCGCGATGGGTTTGTGAACCAAGCCGAACCGGCCCAACGTTTTGCCGACCGCACCGGCCCCTTGCGTGTGTTGGTGGTCGGTGGCAGCTTGGGGGCACAAGCCTTGAACATCGTGGTGCCGCAAGCGCTGGCCAAGATTCCGCATGACCAACGCCCCGTGGTGACCCACCAAAGTGGCGCCAAACAAATTGACGCGCTCCGCGCTGCGTATGAAGAAGCCGGCGTGCAGGCCGAGTTGACGCCGTTCATCGACGACACCGCCCAAGCCTTTGCCGATGCCGATGTGGTGATTGCTCGCGCCGGTGCCAGCACCGTGACCGAGTTGGCTGCGGTCGGCGCTGCGGCCATTTATGTGCCGTTCCCCCATGCGGTGGACGACCACCAAACCACCAACGCCCGCTTTGTGGTGGATGCGGGTGGTGGTTGGCTGGTTCAACAAAACGAATTGAAACCCCAAGACTTGGCCGACCGTTTGCAGTTCATGACACGCCGCACCTTGCAGGCGTGTGCTGAAAAAGCCTATGCCGTGCGCCAAGTGGAGGCGGTCAACAAAGTGGTGGCAGCTTGCGAACAGTTGGCTGCGCGCGGAGATAAAAAATGAAACACGCCATTCGTCACATCCATTTCGTGGGCATCGGCGGAGCCGGCATGAGCGGCATTGCCGAAGTGCTGTTGAACTTGGGCTACGTCATCTCGGGCTCCGATTTGTCGGACAGCGCCGCGTTGAAGCGCTTGCACAGTTTGGGCATTCAAACCCATGTGGGCCATGACGCGAAAAACATCGTGGGCGCCGATGCGGTGGTCACGTCTACGGCGGTGCAAGCCGACAACCCTGAAGTGGTGGCGGCGCATGCCAAGCTGATTCCGGTGGTACCCCGCGCGGTGATGTTGGCTGAGCTGATGCGCTTGAAAACTGGCGTAGCGATTGCCGGCACCCATGGCAAAACCACCACCACCAGTTTGGTGGCCAGTGTGTTGGCCGAAGCCGGCATGGACCCCACGTTTGTGATTGGCGGCAAGCTCAACAGCGCGGGCGCCAATGCCAAGTTGGGTTCGGGCGACTACATCGTGGTCGAAGCTGATGAGTCGGATGCTTCGTTCCTGAACCTCTTGCCCATCATGGCGGTGGTCACCAACATCGATGCCGATCACATGGACACCTACGGCCACGACTTCAACAAGTTGAAGGGGGCGTTCATCGAGTTCTTGCACCGCATGCCGTTTTATGGCGCAGCCATTTTGTGCACCGACGATGCGGCGGTGCGCAGCATCTTGCCCGAGGTGTCGCGGCCCATCACCAGCTATGGCTTCAACGAAGAAGCGCAATTGCGTGCGGTGAATGTGCGTGCCGACAACGGTCGCATGTGCTTCACCGTGCAACGTCGCAATGGGGTGACCTTGCCTGATCTGGACATCACCCTCAACCTGGCGGGGGAACACAACGTGCTCAACGCCTTGGCCGCGATTGCGATTGCGGTGGAGTTGAACGTGCCCGACGCGGCCTTGCAAAAAGCCTTGGCCGAGTTCAAAGGTGTGGGTCGTCGTTTCCAACGCCATGGCGAAGTGGCGGCGAAGAGCGGTGGCCACTTCACCCTCATCGAAGACTATGGTCACCACCCCGTTGAAGTGGCCGCTACGTTGGCTGCAGCAAGGGGCGCTTTCCCGGGCCGTCGTTTGGTGTTGGCGTTCCAGCCGCATCGCTACACCCGCACCCGCGATTGTTTTGAAGACTTTGTGGAAGTCATGGGCCGCGCCGATGTGCTGTGGTTGTCCGAAATTTATGCCGCAGGCGAAGCCCCGATTGCGGCAGCCGATGGCCGCGCTCTGTCACGTGCCATGCGTGTGGCGGGCCACGAGGCCTTGGTGTTTGTGGATGACATTCACAAGATGGCGCAAGTCATCGCCGACCACGCGCAAGACGGCGATGTGGTGATGTGCATGGGCGCTGGGTCGATCGGGCAAGTGCCATCGCAGGTGTTGGCTTTGGTGCAACAACGCAGCGCGAAAGAGTTGGTTTAACAGATGACAGCATTCAACATTCAAACAGCCAAAGTAGCCGTGCTCATGGGCGGCTTGTCTGCGGAGCGCGATGTGTCGCTCATGTCCGGCAGTGGGGTGCTCAAGGCCTTGCAAAGCAAAGGCGTCAACGCCTCCGCATTCGATCCCGCCGAGCGGGGTTTGGACGAACTCAAACGCGACGGCTTCACCCACGCGTTCATTGCCTTGCATGGCCGCTACGGTGAAGACGGCTCGGTGCAAGGTGCGTTGGAGTTGTTGGGCATTCCGTACACCGGCTCCGGCGTGATGGCCTCGGCCATGGCCATGGACAAAGTGATGACCAAGCGTGTGTGGAGCGCGGTGGGCTTGTCTACGCCGGGTTATGTGTGGTTGTCGCCCGAAGACCAAACCGCTGACAACATCCAGGCCATTCCCGCCAAGTTGGGCCTGCCTTTGATCGTCAAGCCGCCACGCGAAGGTTCGTCTATCGGCATGAGCAAAGTCACCGAGGCCTCTGGCATCACCGCTGCCGCTGCCTTGGCCACGACGTACGACCCTGATTTGCTGTGCGAAGAATTCATCACCGGCGAAGAGTTGACTTGCCCGATCTTGGGCAATGGCATCCATGCCAAGGCCTTGCCCGTGGTGCGCATCGCCGCGCCAGATGGCGCCTATGACTACAACCACAAGTACTTCACTGACGACGTGAAGTACCACTGCCCGAGCGGGTTGCCCGAAGCCGAAGAGCAAGAAATTCAACGCTTGGTGGTCGCTGCTTACCGCGCGCTCGGCTGTCGTGGTTGGGGCCGCGCCGACATCATGTTGCGCGCCTCAGACCGCAAACCGTTCTTGCTCGAGATGAACACCTCGCCCGGCATGACCAGCCACTCGTTGGTGCCCATGTCTGCGCGTGCGGCGGGCATCAGCTATGAAGACTTGTGTTTGACGCTGCTGGCCAGCGCCACGCTCGACCATCCCGGAGGTGTGAAAGCCCCATGAACGCGCGTTACACCCACATGCGACCCCGTCCCGAGGTGAACACCTCGGTGGTGGTGCCGCTCGACGTCAAGCTCATGCACATGGCGGCTTCGCTCATGTTCGTGGGCGTGGTCGTGGGGGTGGTGTTTGCGGGTCTGTGGGGCTTGGTGCGCTTGCCGGCGTTTGCTTTGGCTGGCATCACGGTGTTGGGCGATGTCGAGCACAACAACGCCGTGACCTTGCGTGCCAATGTGGCAACCAAGCTGACGGGCAATTTCTTTACCGCGGATTTAGAGCGGGTGCGCCATGCCTTCGAGTCGGTGCCTTGGGTGCGTTTGGCGTCGGTGCAGCGCGAGTTTCCCAACCGCTTGCGCGTGACCTTGCAAGAGCACAAGCCGGTGGCGTATTGGGGCGATGACCGTGAGTCACGTTTGGTGAACAGCTATGGCGAGGTGTTTGAGGCCAACGTGGGTGATTTGGACGACGACAAGATGCCGCGTCTGAATGGGCCCGACAGCCAATCGCAACAGGTCTTGACCATGTACTTGGCCTTGGCCCCGGCGTTCAAAAACATGGCCTTGAGTTTGGACAGTTTGGTGTTGACCGACCGCGGCAGTTGGCGCGCCAAGTTGAACCACGGGGCCGTGATTGAGTTGGGTCGAGGCAGTGTCGAGGACGTGATGGCGCGCATGCAGCGCCTGTCGAAAACCTTGATGCAAGTGACACAAAAGTTAGGACGCAAAGTGACATCGCTGGAGTCAGCGGACTTGCGTTACGACAACGGGTATGCGCTTCGGATGCGCGGTGTGAGCACGCAAGACGTGTCGCCCAAGCGCTGATGGGCACAGAGAGAAGAAGAGAAAGAACGAGGCTGTTATGGCAAAAGAGTACAAAGATTTGGTGTTCGGCTTAGACATTGGCACCGCCAAGGTCATGGTGGTCGTGGCCGAAGTGTTGCCCGGCGGGGAGCTCAAGCTCGCCGGCCTTGGGGTCGCGCCCAGCAACGGTTTGAAACGTGGTGTGGTGGTGAACATCGATGCCACGGTGCAAAGCATTCAACAGGCCTTGAAAGAGGCCGAGTTGATGGCAGACTGCAAGATCACACGCGTCTACACCGGCATCACAGGCAGCCACATTCGCGGCATCAATTCCACCGGCATGGTGGCAGTGAAAGACAAAGAAGTCACCGCCGCCGACGTGGCACGTGTGGTGGAAACCGCCAAAGCCATCAACATCTCCACCGACCAACGTTTGCTGTTGGTCGAGCCACAAGAGTTTGTCATCGATGGCCAAGACGTGCGCCAACCGATTGGCATGAGCGGCATCCGCTTGGAAGCCAAGGTGCACATCGTGACCGGCGCGCAAAGCGCTGCTGAAAACATCATCAAGTGCGTACGTCGCTGTGGCTTGGACGTGGAGCGCTTGATGCTCAATCCCTTGGCCTCCAGCATGTCGGTGTTGACCGACGACGAGCGCGAACTCGGCGTGGCCTTGGTCGACATTGGCGCCGGCACCACCGATGTGGCTATTTTTACCAACGGTGCGATTCGTCATACCGCGGTGATTCCAATTGCGGGCGACTTGATCACCAGCGACATCGCGATGGCTTTGCGCACGCCGACCAAAGACGCGGAAGAAATCAAGATCGAATCAGGCTACGCCAAACAACTGTTGGCCGACCCCGATGTGCAAGTGGAAGTGCCCGGCTTGGGCGACCGCACACCGCGCATGCTGAGCCGCCAAGCGCTGGCCGGTGTGATTGAACCGCGCGTGGAAGAAATTTTCTCGCTGGTGCAACAAGTGATTCGTGACTCGGGTTACGAAGAGGTGTTGTCGTCCGGCATCGTGTTGACCGGCGGCAGCGCGGTCATGCCGGGCATGGTCGAGTTGGGTGAAGACATTTTCTTGAAGCCCGTGCGTCGCGGCATCCCACACTACAACAGCGCTTTGGCCGACATGGTGGCACAGCCCCGCGCGGCCACGGTGATGGGTTTGCTCGCCGAGGCGGGTGTGGATCGTCAGCGCGGCTTCAAAGTGGCGCAAAAGAGCGGCTCCGTCAATTCGTTGATGGACCGACTCAAAGACTGGTTTGTGGGGAACTTCTAAACATGATTCCTCTCGCACTGCTTTACCTCGCACGTGGCAGTCCGCCACAGCGACAGCGCACAGGTCGACGATGGCGACCCTGTGCGGCCATGGCACCACCCTCGTAGAAGGAACGCCATGCAACAAAACCAACATATGAATTCAAGGCAACTGCAAATTTTTAGATTGATAGGAGAAACATCATGAGCATCGAAATGATCGAAGTAGAAGCATTCAACTCAGGCACCCAAATCAAGGTGATTGGCGTGGGCGGCGGCGGCGGTAACGCGGTTGAGCACATGATCAGCTCGGGTGTGCAAGGCGTGGAGTTCGTGTGCGCGAACACCGACGCACAAGCCCTGCGCGTGAGCAATGCGCACAAAGTGATCCAACTCGGTTCCACCGGTTTGGGCGCTGGCAGCAAGCCAGAGCGCGGCCGTGAGGCTGCGGAAGCAGCGATCGACGACATTCGTATCGCCCTCGAAGGTACCAACATGTTGTTCGTCACCGCTGGCATGGGCGGCGGTACCGGCACCGGTGCAGCTCCTGTGGTGGCCCGTGTGGCGCGCGAAATGGGCATCTTGACCGTGGGTGTGGTGACCAAGCCGTTCGAGTTTGAAGGCAGCCGCCGCATGAACAACGCGGAAACAGGCTTGGCTGAACTCGAAGCCAACGTGGACTCACTGATCGTGGTGTTGAACGAAAAACTGATGGACGTGTTGGGCGAAGACGCCAGCCAAGACGAAGCCTTTGCCTTTGCCAACGACGTGTTGAAAAACTCGGTCGGCGGCATTGCCGAGATCATCAACGTCGAAGCCTTGGTGAACGTCGACTTTGAAGACGTGCGCACCGTGATGAGCGAAACCGGCAAAGCCATGATGGGCACCGCTGTGGCCAATGGCCCTGACCGTGCACGCATCGCCGCGGAACAAGCGGTGGCTTGCCCCTTGCTCGAAGGCGTGGACATGTCGGGTGCCAAGGGCGTGTTGGTGTTGATCACTGCCGCCAAGGGTGGCTTGAAGCTGTCTGAGTCACGCGAAGCGATGAACACCATCCGCAAGTTTGCATCGCCCGATGCACACGTGATCTACGGTACCGCCTACGACGAAAACTTGGGCGACCAAATTCGCGTCACCGTGGTGGCCACAGGTTTGGCGGGTGGCCGTCGTGCGGCGCCTCAGTTGCAAGTGTTGCGCACGGGTACCGATGGCGTGGGCTTCCCCACCACGCAAGCTCCCAACGCATCCCCTGCGGGTGTGTTGGCCGCTGCTTCTGCTGGCTTGGCTGGTTTGGCGGCCGGTTTGGGCGGTGGTGCACCTGCGGTGACACAACCCAACTACGAATCCATGAACTCACCTGCTGTGTGGCGTGGCAACCGTACCTC
>JBPCSU010000224.1:0-4503 GCA_051006815.1 Limnohabitans sp. | reverse complement strand
ACGTCTTTGGCTGGGCCGCTCCCTACGACCTGCCCAGCTTGCCCAAAGTTTTAGGTGCTGCAGGGGGTGTGAGTTTGTTGCTGGGCACAGCAGGTCTGTTCAAACTCAACCTGCAACGTCACCCCATGCATGGGGATACGGCGCAAAAACCCATGGACTTGGGCTTCATTGCCTTGTTGTTCTTCACCAGCTTGAGCGGGTTGGCCTTGTGGCTGGGGCGCGGCAGTGCTTTGCTGCCGGCACTGCTGGCCATCCATTTGGGCGTGGTGATGGCCTTGTTTGCCACCCTGCCCTACGGCAAATTCGCCCACGGTATTTTTAGAACCGCCGCCTTGCTGCGGTACGCAGTCGAAAAACGGCAACCCAACCCCATTGGCTTGGGCAACGATTGAAAGAGAAGGAGACACCCATGAACAAACGCAACTTCATCAGCACCTGCGCCCTGCTGGCATTCGGTTTGTCGAGCTTGGCCACACACGCGCAAGAATTTCCGCCAAAGAAAAGCATCACCATGGTCGTGGGCTTTGCAGCCGGTGGCGCTGCGGACACAGCCGCACGCATCATTGCCAAGAAACTGGGCGAGAACATCGGTGCAGCTGTGGTCATCGACAACCGCGGAGGCGCAGGCGGTAACATTGCCCATCAATTCGCCGCCAACGGCCCCAGCGACGGCAGCACGATTTTGTTTGGCTCTGTCGGCCCCCTCACCATTGCACCGCACATGATGAAGGTCCCGTACGACCCCGTCAAAGACCTCTCCCCCATCACCATGGGTGTGAACTTCCCCAACGTGCTGGTGGTGCATGCAGGCACGGGCATCAAAACATTTGCAGACTACATCGCTTACGCCAAAAAGAACCCCAAGAAACTGGACTACGCCTCCACAGGCCCCGGCTCGGCCTCGCACCTGGCCGGTGAATTGCTGGACGACATGGCCGGCATCGACACGGTGCACGTGCCCTACAAAGGCGGCGCACCGGCCTTGCAAGATTTGTTGGGCGGCCGTGTGGCAGCTTACTTCTCGACCTATTCCACCTCGCAGGCCTACATTGACAACGGCAAGCTCATCCCTCTGGCCAGCACAGGCGCACAACGCTTGAAACAACTGCCCAAAATTCCCACCATTGCAGAGTCTGGCTATCCGGGCTTTAGCGCCACCAACTGGTATGCGTTTGTGGCTTCTTCCAAAGTGCCCACGCCCATCTTGGACCGTTGGAACACCGAGCTGGTCAAAGTATTGAAGTCGCCCGATGTGGTGGAACAACTCAACAGCCATGGCCTCACGCCACAGCCCGGCACACGCGATGAATTGGCCAAGTACATCGCCAAAGAATCGGCCACCTGGGGCCGCGTCATTCGTGAACGAAAAATCACAGGCGAATAAGCCACATCCAAAGGAGACAACACATGACATTCGTACCCCACGTCACCCGACGCTTGCTGCTGGCCGGTCTGGGTTTATTCCTGACCGCATCACAACTTGTTCATGCGGCAGAGATTCGCGTCATCACTTCAGGCGCGTTCACTGAAGCCTACAAAAAACTGGTGCCTGAGTTTGAAAAGCAAACCGGCCACAAAGTCATCAGCGCATTTGGTGCATCGGTCGGCAACGCGCCCGATTCGATTCCCACGCGTTTCTCGCGCGGAGAAAAGTTTGACTTGGTCATCTTGTCCGATGGTGGATTGGAAGCCTTGGTGAAAAACGGCAACGTCATCAAAGGGAGCCGTGTGGATTTGGTGCGCTCACAAATCGGCGCTGCCGTTCGCAAAGGCACGCCCAAGCCCGACATCAGCACCGTTGAAGCCTTGAAGCAAACCTTGCTCAACGCCAAATCCATCGCCTACTCCGCCAGCGCCAGTGGCACTTATTTGTCGACGGAGCTGTTCCCCAAACTCGGCGTGGCTGAGCAACTGAAAGACACCGCCAAAAAGATCATGAGCGAGCGCGTGGGCGCCGTCGTGGCACGCGGCGATGCGGAGCTGGGCTTTCAACAAGTCAGCGAGTTGATTTATTTTCAAGAGCTTGACTTCATTGGTACCTTGCCTGAGTCAGTACAGCAAACCATCTTCTTTTCAGCAGGTTTGGTGGAAGGCTCGACCGAGCAAGACACGGCCAAACAGTTGATTCGCTTCTTCCAATCGCCAGCAGTGGCTGACGTGATTCGCAAAACCGGACTGGACCCTGTCGCCGCCCGATAATGGCGGGATGACCACTGCACGCCACACCTCCTCTGCCCACGCACCGCTCAAAGGGGTGCGCATTCTCACCCTCGCCTTGAACCTGCCGGGTCCAGCCGCCGTGATGCGGCTGCACGCCCTGGGTGCCAAGTGCACCAAGCTCGAACCCTTAGCCCCTGTAGGCATGGCCACAGCCGACCCCATGGGCATTTACAAGCGTGCCGCGTATGACGTGATGCACGAAGGCCTGCAGGTGTTGCAAGCCGATTTGAAATCTGACCGAGGTCAAGCTGCGCTGCACAAACAGCTGGCCAAGACCGATGTGCTCATCACCTCATTCCGACCGTCCGCCTTGGTCAAACTCGGCTTGGCGTGGAAAGAGTTACACAAACGTTATCCCGCTTTGTGTGTCGTGAGCATCGTGGGTTCGCCCGGCGAACGCGCGGAAGAAGCCGGCCATGACCTGACCTACCAAGCCGACAGTGGCTTGGTCAACGGACTGGACATGCCTGCCAGTTTGTATGCCGACATGGGCGGCTCGCTCTTCACCACCGAAGCCGTGCTGCAAGCCCTGCTGGTGCGTCAACGCCCCGGACGCCACCACGGTCAAGGCGTGTTCCATGAAGTGGCGCTGAGCGACGCTTCGGCCTATTTGGCTTTGCCTCGCACTTGGGAGCTCACCTCACCGAAAGGCGATGTGGGTGGTGCGCACGCTGGCTACAAGGTCTACCCTTGCAAAAATGGGCGCGTGGCTGTAGCGGCGTTGGAACCGCACTTTGCTGCCCGTTTGTGCGAAGCCGCTGGCTTGCCCCGACAAGCTGCCGCAGACATGCATAAGCGCAGCACACACACGGCGGTTGCCAATTTCTTGGCGTCGCAAACGCGCCAACAACTCGACAAGCTAGCCAGCAGCAAAGACATTCCGCTGCACACCTTGCCGCGCTGAACGCGTGCTGCGCCAGGTTAAGACAAGTGCCGCAGCGGGTGAGCCGCTGCCGGCCATGGGCTTTCAAAAAATGGCAACACCATGTCCAACGTGACATCGGCAATACGTGCAGGCTGCCACTTGGGTTGGCGGTCTTTGTCGACGGCCAAGGCACGGATGCCCTCCACCGTTTCACTGGTGGTGCCACGGCGTGACAGATGGTCGGTCTGGAAACAGTGACGCACCAAGTCGCGCTCCATGCGCAGGTCTTGCGCCAAGGTCATGGTGCGACCGCGGCGAATTTGCTCGAGCGTCACACACAACATCAAGGGTGATTGGTGATGCAAAGCCTTGAGCGTTTGCACCGACCAATCATCCGCACCTTGCAAAGCCTTCTCCATCTCTGCCACGCTGGGTAGACCAAGCACGGCATCGATGGATGCGTGTTGCCACGTTGGCGTGGTGGCCATCACCTGCTGCGTTTGTGTCTGGGTTTGCTCCCACAACCAAGCCACCACAGCCTCACCATTGGCCCAAGTGTGCTGACGCATGTGCGCCCACAACGCGGGCAGACTGGCTGAGTCCACACACATATCGGCCAAGCCTGCGTGCAGGGATTCGCCACCACGCAACACATGGCCCGTGAGTGCCAGGTATTCGCCCAAATGACCTGGACAACGGCTGAGGAAGAAGCCACCACCCACATCGGGAAACAAACCAATGTGTGTTTCAGGCATGGCCATCTGGGTGCGCTCGGTCACCACACGCAACGCTGCGCCTTGACTGATGCCCATGCCCCCCCCCATCACAATGCCATCCATCAACGCGATGTAGGGTTTGGGGTAGTTTTGAATCAAATGGTTGAGGCTGTATTCCTCGGTGAAAAAATCATCGAGCGTCAAATCGCCACTCAAAGCCGCTTGGTGAAAATACCGAATGTCACCGCCTGCACAGAACGCGCCAAACGGGCCCTCTTTGTTGCTGCCACGCACCACCACGGCGTACACGTTCGCATCGGTTTGCCATTGCTGCAACACCTGGTTGAGCTCGCGCACCATGGCCAACGACAACGCATTCAGCGCCTTCGGGCGATTGAGTGTGATCAGGCCTAAATGGCCCACGCGTTCTGAGTGAACGTCGGTGGTGTACGTTGACATGCAACCTCCTCCTTTTAATTGACTATGTATTTTCTTCAATGATTGGACACGTAAAAAAGCCGAGGTCGTGGCCTCGGCTTTTTTGCAACACGCGTTGGGTTACTTGTTGCGCTTGCGCTCGTGCTCTTTCAAGAAGCGCTTGCGCAGACGCACGCTCTTGGGCGTGATTTCCACCAACTCGTCGTCTTCGATGAATTCCACACCGTATTCGAGTGTGAGGTCAATGGGAGGCGTGATCTTCAC
>JBPCSU010000223.1:0-7518 GCA_051006815.1 Limnohabitans sp. | reverse complement strand
CACAGCTTCCCAAATGGCAGCGGCTGCGCCAGCGGGTGGCACGTAGATCACAGACACGGTGGCCCCTGTTTCTTTGGCAGCGTCTTTGACGGTCGAGAAAATTGGCACGCCGAAGATCGACTCGCCAGCTTTCTTAGGGTTCACACCCGCGACGAAACAGTTTTTACCGTTTGCGTACTCGATGCACTTTTCAGTGTGGAACTGACCGGTTTTGCCGGTGATACCTTGGGTGATGACCTTGGTGTTTTTAATGATGTAGATTGCCATAAAGTGTCCTAGTCAGTAGGGGACAGAGCTAAAGATCTGTCCCACAAGATCATTACTTAACGGCCGCAACGATCGCGGTTGCAGCTTCAGCCATGGTGTCGGCAGAGATGATGGGCAGACCAGAGTCGGCCAAGATTTTCTTGCCCAACTCGTCGTTGGTGCCCTTCATGCGCACCACCAGTGGCACGGACAAGTTCACAGCTTTACACGCAGTGACCACGCCATTGGCGATGGTGTCGCACTTCATGATGCCGCCGAAGATGTTGACCAAAATGCCTTTGACATGGGGGTTCTTCAACATGATCTTGAAGGCTTCAGTGACTTTCTCTGCAGTCGCGCCGCCGCCAACGTCTAAGAAGTTAGCGGGCTCGCCGCCGAACAACTTGATGGTGTCCATGGTGGCCATGGCCAAGCCAGCGCCGTTCACCAAGCAACCAATGTTGCCGTCCAAAGAGATGTAGGCCAAGTCGAACTTAGAAGCTTCGACTTCAGCAGGATCTTCTTCGTCCAAATCGCGGTATGCCACGATTTCGGGGTGACGGAACAAGGCGTTGGAGTCGAAGTTGAACTTCGCGTCCAAGGCCATGATGTTGCCTTTGCTGTCGCAGTTCAGTGGGTTGATTTCCACCAAAGAAGCGTCGGTGTCCATGTAGCACTTGTACAGTTTTTGCAGCACGTCGGCTGCTTGGTCGGCAGAGCCGCCAGTCAAGCCCACCGCGTTAGCGATCTTCAACGCTTGCGCTTGACCCAAACCGGTCAATGGATCGACCAAGTCCGTGATGATTTTTTCGGGCGTGCTGTGCGCCACTTCTTCGATGTCCATGCCGCCTTCGCTGGACGCGATCACAGCCACTTTTTGCGTGGCGCGGTCGGTCACGATGGACACGTAATACTCTTTGTTGATGTCAGCGCCGTCTTCAATGTAGAGACGACGGACTTTTTGACCTTCTGGGCCAGTTTGATGGGTCTTGAGCTGCATGCCCAAGATGTCGCCAGCCAAGCGCTTGACGTCATCAATCGACTTTGCCACTTTCACGCCGCCGCCTTTGCCGCGACCGCCTGCGTGGATTTGGGCCTTCACAACCCAAACTGGGCCGCCCAACTTTTGCGCGGCTTCCACCGCTTCTTGCACCGTGAACGCAGGGATACCGCGTGGCACTGGCACACCAAATTGACGCAAGATTTCCTTGCCTTGGTACTCGTGAATCTTCATGAGATCTCTCTTCGTAATCGGTGGAGTTGTAATGCGCTGCACAGCGGCAATTGCACACAGGCAAGCGCCAAACAGAGCCTTGAGAATGTATCATGCTGCGTCGCGTCAAACTTTTAACTGGCTTACAAGAGCCACGCTGACGCCCAACTTTTGTACTTTTTGGCGACATCCATGTCTAAAGTTTTCATTGATGGCGAGGCCGGCACCACCGGTTTACAAATTCGCGAACGTTTGGCCCTGATGCCCGCCATCGAAGTGGTCAGCATTGACCCCGCCAAACGCAAGGACCCCGAAGCCAAGCGCACCCTCATGGCAGGCGTGGACATGGTCATCTTGTGTTTGCACGACGACGCAGCGCGCGAATCGGTCGCCATGATCGACAGCCTGGCCGGCAAACAGCCCAAAATCATCGACGCCTCCACCGCGCACCGCGTGTCGCCCGGCTGGGTCTATGGCTTTCCTGAACTGGCCGCAGGTCAGCGCGAAGCCGTGGTCAAAGCCCAACGCGTGGCCAACCCCGGTTGCTACGCCACTGGGGCGATTGCCTTGCTGCGTCCCTTGATTGACGCGGGCTTGGTGCCTGCCGACTTCCCCGTGGCACTGCCCTCGGTCAGCGGCTACTCGGGCGGCGGCCGCACCATGATTGAAGACTACGAAGCCGGCAAAGCCCCGCTGTTCGAAGCCTATGCCTTGGGCCTTGAACACAAGCACATCCCCGAAATCATGGCCTACACCGGCTTGACCCGTCGCCCCCTGTTTGTGCCTTCGGTGGGTAATTTCCGCCAGGGCATGTTGGTGCAACTGCCCCTGCATTTAGACGCGCTGCCCGGCAAACCCAAGGCCGCCGACTTGCATGACGCCTTGGCCAAGCACTACGGCCAACACCCCGACGGGTGGGTCAGCGTGCAGCCCGCCACCGACAACGGCAAGCTCGACGCCACGGCCTTGAACGACACCAATAAGCTGGAAGTTCGCGTCTTCGCCAATGACACTCACCGCCACGCGGTACTGATGGCACGCTTGGACAACTTGGGCAAAGGCGCCAGTGGCGCTGCCGTGCAAAACCTGCAGTTGATGCTGGGCGTTTAAAGGTCGTCCGCGCCCGCGACCACGCGGCGCACGACCTCGGGGGCAAAGCCCCGACTCACTAAAAAGCGTACTTGTTTGGCGCGGGCCGCGGCATCGACCGGCGGTTCGCCAAACTTCTTTCGCCAGACCTCTCGGGCTCGCTCAAGCTCGGTGCTGCGCATCGCTTGCACAGCTTCGGCAATGGCCTCTACAGGCAACCCCTTGGCTTGCAATTCTTGACGCACCCGGGATGCACCGAGCTTGCGAGAACGACTGTTGACCACCGACTCCACCACCCGCTGTTCGTTGATGAAGTCTTTGGACTGCAAAAAATCCAGCGCCTCGGCCAACTCGCCTGGCGTTTCTTCAAACAGTTTGAGCTTGCGCTCCAGCTCTTGGCGCGAGTGCTCGCGCTGCGACAGCAGGCGCAAGGCTCTGCCTTTGAGCGAAGGTTGAAACCCGTTCGCCCTTTTGGCCTTGACGCCTTTGGCGTCAAGGGTTTGGTCTTCGTTTGAATTCACGTCGTGGCTCACGAAGCTGGCTCTTTGACGGCAGCGAGGCCTTAGGCAATCACGCCATCGGCGTCTGCATCTGCAGCGCCTTTGGCTTGCTTGGTCGCCTTGGGGGCTTTCTCTTCTTTGACGGCAGGCGCCTCCACGCCACCGGCCAACAAAGGAATGCCCAGCGAGTCGCGCACTTTGTTTTCGATCTCAAACGCAAGGGCTTCGTTCTCACGCAAGAACTCGCGCGCGTTGTCACGGCCTTGGCCAATTTTTTCGCCGTTGTAGGCATACCAAGCGCCCGACTTCTCGATCACCTTGGCGTTCACACCCATGTCGATGATCTCGCCTTGGCGGCTGATGCCTTCACCAAACAAGATGTCGAACTCGGCCGTTTTGAACGGGGGCGCCACTTTGTTTTTCACCACTTTCACTTTGGTCTCGTTGCCCACCGCTTCATCGCCACGCTTGATGGTGCCGGTGCGGCGGATGTCCAAACGCACCGAGGCGTAGAACTTGAGCGCGTTACCACCCGTGGTGGTTTCGGGTGAACCAAACATCACACCAATCTTCATGCGGATTTGGTTGATGAAGATCACCGTGCAGTTGGTCTTCTTGATCGAGGCCGTCAATTTGCGCAACGCTTGGCTCATCAAGCGGGCTTGCAAACCCGGCAACGAGTCGCCCATGTCGCCTTCGAGTTCGGCCTTGGGGGTGAGAGCGGCCACCGAGTCGACCACCACCAAGTCCACCGCGCCAGAGCGCACCAAGCTGTCCACCACTTCCAACGCTTGTTCGCCGGTGTCGGGTTGGCTGATCAGCAAGTCTTGCAAGTTCACGCCGAGCTTTTGGGCGTACTGTGAATCCAAGGCGTGCTCAGCATCTACAAAGGCGCAGGTGCCGCCTTGTTTTTGCATTTCAGCAATCACTTGCAAGGTGAGGGTGGTTTTGCCGGAAGACTCAGGCCCGTAGATTTCGATCACACGGCCACGGGGCAAACCGCCCACGCCCAAGGCATTGTCCAAACCCAGTGAACCAGTGGAGACGACTTGGATGTCGTCAATGATTTCACCTTCGCCCAAGCGCATGATGGTGCCCTTGCCGAATTGTTTTTCGATCTGGGCCAAGGCGGCTTGCAAGGCTTTGGCTTTTTCGCTGTCAGCGACGATGGGTTTGTTGTTCATAAAAATCTCCGTGGAATCAAGGACTTACCTGGAATATCCGGCCACTGCTTTTATCAACAGCTGGATGCTTGACCAGTACTTTAACGCAAAGTCAAAACTTGTAAACACTTTTTTTGGTCAGTTTGCCTTACTATTAACCCATGACATCTTCCCCCGCCTTTTCAGCCCCGCAAGACTGGCGACAAGCCCACCTCGGCCGGTTGCTCGGCCACGCCATGCGGCGCTTTGACGCACGCGTGTTGCACCTGATGGCGCACAACGTGGATGTGCCCCTGGCCTTGTCCAACCTCGCGGCACGCGCACAGGTGAGCGCGGCGCACATCCACATCACACGCCACCTGAGCTTGCAAGGCTCGCGCCTGAGCGAGTTGGCAGAGAGCGCGGGCATGACCAAGCAAGCCATGGGCGACTTGGTCACGCAGTGCGAAGCATGGGGGCTGGTGGCACGCACACCCGACCCGCTGGATGCACGCGCACGGCGCATCGTCTTCACCGAAACCGGCCTGGCTTGGTTGCGCGCGTTTGAACAAGCGGTGGCCCAAACCGAAGCGGAATTCAAGCAAGAAGTCGGCGCAGACGTCGCCACCGTGGTGACTTTGGGTCTCGAAGCCTATGCCGGCGCGTACTCGGCCCTAGAATCACGGCCCTGACCCCCTAAAAACGTAGAACCAGCTGGAGACTCCTCATGCGCATCCTGATTGCTGAAGACGACTTGGTCTTGGCCGATGGCCTGCTTCGAACTTTGCGCGCCTCTGGCGCTGCCGCCGATCACGTTGCGAGCGGCACCGAAGCCGATGCTGCGTTGATGACCACGGATGAATTTGATTTGCTCATACTGGACTTGGGTCTGCCCAAAATGCACGGCCTCGAAGTGCTCAAACGTCTGCGCTCGCGTGGGTCATCGATTCCGGTGCTGATCCTCACAGCGGCGGACAGCGTGGAAGAACGCGTGAAAGGCCTGGACTACGGCGCCGACGACTACATGGCCAAGCCCTTCAGCCTGCAAGAGCTCGAAGCACGCGTGCGCGCCCTCACACGCCGCGGCATGGGCGGCACGTCGTCCTCCATCAAACACGGCCCCTTGGTCTACGACCAAACCGGTCGCGTCGCCACCATCGACGGCAAGATGGTGGAACTGTCTGCGCGTGAACTCGGCTTGCTCGAAGTGCTGCTGCAACGCAGCGGCCGCTTGGTCAGCAAAGACCAATTGGTGGAGCGCCTGTGCGAATGGGGCGAAGAGGTCAGCAACAACGCGATCGAGGTCTACATCCATCGCTTGCGTAAAAAGATTGAGAAAGGCCCCATCCGCATCGCCACCGTGCGCGGCTTGGGCTACTGCCTCGAAAAAATTCCGGGTTAAGTTCGCGCCGCCGCCATGAGCAAGCTGTTTCGGCGCGAGCAACACTCGCTGTTTGGCGAGATCCTGGATTGGATGCTCACGCCGCTGCTGCTGTTGTGGCCTGTCAGTTTGGCGCTGACGTGGTTGGTGGCCCAAAACATTGCGGGCCGCCCCTTTGACCGAGGTTTGGAATACAACGTGCAAGCCTTGGCGCAGCTGGTCAAGAGCGACCAAACGCGCATGTATTTCAACTTGCCGCTGCCCGCACGCGAAATCTTGCGCGCCGACGATGCCGATTTGATTTACTACCAAGTGCTGGGCACGCGCGGCGAGTTCATCAGCGGCGAACGCGACTTTCCGCTGCCACCCAACGAAGAAACCGCCTTACCAGGCGAGGTGCGTATCCGCGACGACGAGATGCGTGGCGCCGATGTGCGCGTGGCCTACACCTGGGTGCGCGTGGACATGCCCGGTGCCAAACCGGTGCTGGTGCAAGTCGGCGAGACCTTGGAAAAACGCTCTGTCTTGGCGACCGAAATTATCAAAGGCGTGATGCTGCCGCAGTTCGTCACCTTGCCGTTGGCCGTGCTGTTGGTGTGGTTGGCCTTGGCGCGCGGCATTCGTCCGCTGAACAAACTCGAAGAACGCATCCGCCTACGCAAGCCCGATGATTTAAGCCCCCTCGACGATTCGTCGGTGCCGCAAGAGGTGGCACCACTGGTGGCCTCGATCAACGACTTGTTGACGCGTTTGAAAGAATCCATCGCGACCCAAAAACGCTTCTTGGCCGATGCCGCTCACCAACTCAAAACACCGCTGGCGGGTTTGCGCATGCAAGCCGATTTGGCGCAACGTGCAGACTCGAGCGCAGATGAACTCAAGCAATCGCTCAAGCTGATTGGCCGCGCCAGCATCCGAGCTACCCACACGGTGAACCAACTGTTGTCGCTGGCGCGCGCGGAAAGCGGCAGCACCAACATCGCGCGCAGCCCCTGCGACTTGGTGGACTTGGTGAGCGATGTGATTCAAGACTCCTTGCCCCACGCGCTCGACAAACACATCGACCTGGGCTACGAAGGCGCCAGCGCGGGCAGCCACGGCGTGCGCGTGATGGGCAACCCCACCTTGCTCAAAGAAATGGTGCGCAACTTGGTGGACAACGCCATCAACTACACGCCCTCGAGCGAAGAGCAACCCGGCATCATCACCGTGCGCATCTTGGCCGACAGGTTTGGCAAAGTGGTGGTGTTGCAAGTGGAAGACTCGGGTCCTGGCATTCCTGAAGCCGAACGCGACTTGGTGTTTCAGCCGTTCTACCGCGCGTTGGGCACCGAGGCCGATGGCTCTGGGTTGGGCTTGCCGATCGTGATGGAAATTGCGCACCAACATGCGGCCATCGTGACCTTGGAAGACGCGGCGCCCGGTAAGCCTATGCCCGGTGCGCGTTTCTCGGTGCGCTTCTCAAACACCCACGCTTAACGGCGCAGGTTTTATGCAGCCCCTTTGGGGTGAAATTGAATGGTTTGTTCCGGCGGTGCGTGGCCGGCACAAGGCATGTTGCACAGGTCGTGGCCATGCACAGGACATGCGCGGTTGAAGGTGACCACATGGTCAACCTCGGCGCGAATGCCAATCCACTCACCGACCACGTGGTCGTGGTGGCTGGGCACATGGGCCATCACCGTCTCGCCCGTTTTCAAGCGCAAGGTGTACAAAAATTCGGAGCCGCGAAACGCTTTGCGAATGATCTCGGCTTTCACCGGCGCATCGTCGTCGTGCACGATGTCATCGGCGCGCAGCAACACATCGCATTCACCCGCTGCAAACGTGCAGGGCAAGGGACATTCGGCCACATCGGTCAAATCGCCCATGGGGGTGTGGACCACCACTTGGTTGTTCACCTCACGCAAGGTGGCTGGCGTGAACACACCGTGGCCAATGAACTCG
>JBPCSU010000222.1:0-7827 GCA_051006815.1 Limnohabitans sp. | reverse complement strand
ATGTGGCACCAGCAACCACTGCGCGCGCAATCCTTGCACGCCTCCCTCGTTGCGCACCAGCGCCAACTCTTGCGCCGCTTCAATGTCCCCCACCAACAGCGCAGAGACACCTTGGCTGTCGGTCACGCGCAGCACGCAGCTGAGGGCGTTGGGTTTGAGCTTGCGCTCGTAATCGGCCACACGGGGGTGCAGCACCTCAAACTGCACGCTGTCCCATTGCCAGGCTTGCCCACGTTCGCAGCGCTGCATGGCACGCCCTTGATGCAAGGCGTGATCTGGTGGAATCGACGTCCACACATCGGCGTGCGGGTGCATCACCATCACTGCAGGCGCACCCCCACTGTGGTCGCTGTCTTGGTGACTGATGACGATGCGGTCCAGGCGCTCACCCCAGGCTCGCAACAACGGCACCAACACACGTTGCCCGGCATCGGTCTCGGCCGAATAGCGCGGCCCCGTGTCGTACAACACACTGTGCGTGGCCGTGCGCAGCAACACTGCATGACCTTGTCCCATATCGGCCGCGAGCAATTCAAACGCGCCGTTTGGGGGTCGCGGTGTTTGCCAACTGAGCACAGGCAACACCAACACCACGCCAAACCAGCGCATCCACGCGGGCACCCGCAAGGCCCACATCCCCATGCCCAGCAGTGCCGCAGCGCCTGCCCACCAGGGTGCAGCAGGCGCCGACCACTGCGCCCACGACACACCTGCACACGCCTTCAGCACCCACACCAGCCCCTGCAATGCCTCAGCGGCAACGCCCCATGCGAGCGGCAACCCCAGCCCTAGCAAACACAGTGGCGTGACCACCAAGGTCACCCACGGCACCGCCAGCAAATTGGCAAACAAACCTACCACAGACACTTGATGAAACAGCAGCAAAGTCAACGGCGCCAAACACACGCTCATCAACCACTGCTCGCGCCACATGCGACGCGCCATGCCCCACGCAGACGCAGCCACACGCTTCGGCGCTGTGATGTCGGTTGATACGTTCAGCGCATCCGGCACGACGTCTCTCTGTGGACCGGACGCAAACAGCACCCCCACGGCCACAAAGCTCAACCAAAACCCAGCTTGCATCAAGGCCCAGGGGTCCAGCGCCAGCACCACCGCACACACCGTCAGCCACACCTGCGGCCATGGCCAATGCGCACCTCGCCAGCGTAAGCACGTCACCACCGCCAACATCCACACCGTGCGTTGCGCCGGCACGCCCCAGCCTGTGAACACGGCATACGCCACAGCCACCATCAGCCCACACACGCTGGCCGCCCAAGGTGCGGGCAACCACAAACTCCAAGGGCGTCGAGGCGACCACGCATCACTGCGCCGCCACAGCGCACCCACACAGCACGCCACCAGCCAAGCCAGCCCCGTGATGTGCAAGCCTGATATCGCCATGAGGTGCGCCACACCGGTGGCACGAAACACATCCCAATCGGTGCGTTCAATGGCCGCTTGGTCAACCACCAGCAAAGCCGCAACGATACCCGCCATGGCTCGGTCCGGCACCTGCAAGTCAATCGCAGCGCGCGTGGTTTGGCGCAAGCGCTCAACTGGATGCGCATAAGTGGCGCCCAACCACTGAGGAGCCATGTCTTTCGCACCATGGCGCACATAGCCGGTGGCTTGCAAGCCTTGCTCCCACAGCCACAGCTCATAGTCAAACCCGTGGGGATTGATGTGGCCATGCGGCGCTTTGAGTCGAACCGACAACTGCCAACGGTCGCCGGGCGCCAAGTCTTGGGGTGGCAACTCCAGCTTATCGGCACGGGCGTCTTGTCGGTTGCCATACCACCCCAACAGCACCTGCGGTGGCAATTGCACCTGCTGGCCACGGGCATCACGCGCCGATTCCAAAGCAAACCTAAAACGCAGACTGTCATCCATGCGTTGCGGCAAATTGGCCACCACGCCCACCACGTGCAAGGTTTGCCCCTCCAAGGCGGGGTTCAGTGCGGTGGTCAAGTAGCTGTTGGCTCTGAGTCCTGTTTGCGCAAAGGCCAGCAATGCCGCCAGCACACACCCCGCAACAGGTGTCGAATTGAAATTGGGCGAGCCTTGCAATCGCCTGCCTGCCCAAGCCATCAAACACCCAGCCACCACCAAGCCCACATACCCGGGCACTGGCCACAACGTGGGCTGCTGCAATTGCAGCGCTGTGCCGACCAGCCAGCCCACTGCCACAGAAGTGATGAATGAAACCATGAGCTGGATCGTCGACGCCAGCGCTTGGGCCTGGGGCAACGTGCGCTCACAAGTTAAAAAGCCGCGACCATCACTGGCGCGGCTTGGGCTCGGAAATTAGAAGAGGCTTAGCTGGCAGCGCCCTTGGCACCACAGACTTCTTTTTTCAGCGCGGCCATGTAGGTGTTGGGGCGAATGGGGTATTCGCGTGGGCGCCACTCTTGCACGTCGTCTGCAGCCACCTCTTTGCCTTTGCCCATTTGTTTGTCAAAGTAGCTCACCGACAAACGCACCTCCATGTCAGTCTTGCAGTACATGCGCACCCGCATCATCATGGACTTGTAGTTTTCGCCACTGGGGGTCTTGTCTGCTTTGGGCAAATCCGTCAACACCCAGGCGTAGCGGGACACATGCACGGGCATCACCGCCTCTTTGTCAAAGTAATAAGCTGCCTCGTCTTCTTTGACCAACTCGCTCCACTCGGCCGACGCAGGCGTCGCCCAAACCATGAGGCTGGCAAGCACGAAAGCAACAAAGGGAAAACGGTGTGAACGCATGGGATCAATTCAAAGTCAGAACTAGCTTGTGCACAGAATCGGCGGCGACGCCCAAAACTTGAGCCCCTCTTAAAATTCAGCGATTCAAACCAAAGGAATTTCTGATGAGCGTGTACGACAAACTCCAAGCCCTGAACATCAACTTGCCCCCCGTGGCTGTGCCTGCAGCAGCTTACGTGCCTTTTGTTCAAACAGGCAACTTGGTGTTTCTCAGTGGTCACATTGCCAAGCAAGACGGCAAACCTTGGGTCGGCCAACTGGGCAAGACCATGCAAACCGCCGATGGTGCTGCTGCGGCACGTGCCGTGGCCATTGATTTGCTTGGCACCTTGCATGCGGCCGTGGGCGACTTGAACAAGGTCAAACGCATCGTCAAGGTAATGAGCTTGGTCAACTCCAGCCCCGACTACACCGAGCATCACTTGGTCACCAATGGTTGCAGCGAATTGATTGGCCAAGTGTTTGGTGACAAAGCCGCGCACGCGCGCAGCGCCTTTGGCGTGGCCCAATTGCCCTTGGGCGCGTGTGTGGAAATTGAGTTGATCGCCGAGTTGGCCTAACGGATCAAGTCGCGCAACGGGGCGCGTCGCGATCAGTCGTCGGTAAAGATACTGGTCACGCCCTGCAACTGCTCGAGGGCCATGCCGCAGCCACGCGCCACGCACGTGAGTGGATCTTCGGCAATCAACACAGGCAGACCGGTTTCTTCCGAGATCAAACGGTCTAAGTCACGCAGCAACGCCCCGCCCCCTGTCAACATGATGCCGCGCTCGGCAATGTCCGAGCTCAGCTCTGGCGGGGTGCGCTCCAAGGCGCTCTTCACGGTGGACACCAAGTTGTTGAGGGTGTCGGTCAGCGACTCCAAAATTTCTGTCGAGCTGATGGTGAAACTCTGCGGCACACCTTGGCTCAGGTTGCGCCCGGTGATTTCCAACTCTTTGATTTCACCCGTGGGAAACGCAGTCGCGATTTCTTTCTTGATGCGCTCCGCCGTCTGCTCACCAATCAACATGCCAAAGTTGCGACGGATGTAGTTGACGATGGCTTCGTCAAACTTGTCGCCGCCAATGCGCGCGCTGTTTTTATAAACCATGCCCCCCAAAGACACGATGCCCACTTCGGTAGTGCCCCCACCAATGTCGACCACCATGGAGCCACATGGCTCTGTCACAGGCAAGCCAGCGCCAATGGCTGCGGCCATGGGTTCCTCAATCAAGTAGACCTCTGAGGCACCGGCCCCCAACGCCGACTCACGAATGGCACGACGTTCCACTTGAGTGGAGCCGCATGGCACGCAAATCACAATGCGGGGACTGGGCTTGAACAGCATCGGCGGATGTGCCAATCGAATGAAATGCTTCAGCATGACTTCGGTGACGGTGAAATCGGCAATCACCCCGTCCTTCATCGGACGAATCGCCTCAATACCAGTGGGCACACGCCCCAGCATGGCTTTGGCTTCGTTACCCACGGCCAGCACGGAGGTCTTGCCCGAATCTCTGCCGTCCTTTTTGATCACCACGACCGAGGGCTCGTCGAGCACAATGCCTCGCTCTTTGGTGTAGATCAGCGTATTGGCTGTTCCTAAATCAATCGCAATATCGGTGGAAAAAAACTTAGCGAATTTGGGGAACAAAATAACCTCTCAGTTCGTGATTCGCGAAAGATTATGAACACTTACGTCCAGATCGTCGATACGCTTGAAGACGTACAAATATTGAAATCAAGCAAGAAATTAACTACTAAAGGTTCAAATAAAAAAGGCGCCCTGAAGGCGCCTTTGAGAAATCATGCAATTTAAGCTTTGACAGCCCTGAAACCTGAATACATGCGAGAGGCTGGACGGCTGCGTTGTTCAGCTTCTTGCGCCAATTGCGCGCGAATGCGATCGAAAGTTGCTTTGATGCCCGCCTTCTCCGTCGAGACGATTTTGAAACGGCGCTCCAAGGCGACGTCTGGGGATTCGATCTGAACAACTGATTTATCCAATTTAGGCTCCTGAGAACTTAGTAAGGAATCAACGCGACAGACTTCGATTTGGTGTACACAATTTTGAAAAAAATTGACAAAAAAATCTAAAAAATTATTTAACTCATTGATTTATATGGATTAAAAACTGACAGCGCACATAAAAAAACCACCCGAAGGTGGTTTTCAAAAAGAGTTATTTTAATCACAAAGAATTAACGAACCACCGCAATTTGGTCACGCTTGCCAGCCTTGAAGGTGTACAGCGTCAGCGCGCCGTTCTTGATATCGCCTTTGGCATCGAACGAGATCGTGCCTGTCACGCCTTTGTAGCCCGTGGTTTTGGCCAGTTCAGGCAAATACTTGGCAGGCTCGGTGGATTTGGCTCGTTGCATGGCATCGGCCATCACGTAAACCGCGTCATACACGTAGGGGGCGTAGAGTTTGACGTCGTCGTTGAAGCGTTTCTTGAACTTCACGCCAAAGTCGTCCATGCCCTTTTTCAAGGCGCCATCCACACCACCGGCTTCCGCACACACCACTTGACCATCGGCCATGGCGTCACCTGCAAGCTTGATCATCTCGTTGGTACAAATGCCGTCACCACCCATGAACTTGGCTTTGATGCCGAGGGATTTCATTTGTTTCATCATCGGGCCACCGACGGCATCCATGCCACCAAAGAACACGATGTCTGGTTTTTTGCCTTTGAGGGTGGTCAAGATGGGCATGAAGTCAGTGGCTTTGTCGGTGGTGAATTCGTGCGCCACCACGTTGCCGCCTGCTGCCTTGACTGCTTTTTCAAACTCTTCGGCCACGCCTTGACCGTAAGCAGTGCGGTCATCGATCACGGCGATTGATTTGCCCTTCAGCTCATTCACCGCATAGCGACCCAAGGTGCCGCCCAAGTGCACATCATCTGCCACCACGCGGAACGCAGTTTTGTAGCCTTGGCGTGTGTATTTGGGGTTGGTGGAGGACGGCGAAATTTGAGGAATGCCAGCATCGCTGTAAATCTTGGAAGCAGGAATGGTGGTACCTGAGTTCAAGTGCCCCACCACGCCGCTGACTTTGGCATCGACCAACTTTTGGGCAGCCGCTGTGCCTTGCTTGGGATCGGCGGCATCGTCTTCGGCCACCAATTCAAATTTCACTTTTTTGCCACCAATGCTGACGCCTTTGGTGTTCAGCTCTTCGATGGCCAAGCGTGCACCGTATTCGTTGTCTTTGCCCAAGTGAGCGATGGCACCGCTGACGGGGCCCACATGACCGATCTTGACCACCTGTTCTTGTGCCAAGGCCTGGCCACCAGCACAGCTCCAAGCCACCAAAGTTGCCACGGCTGTCAATTGAAGAGAGATACGCATGCAAGAACTCCTTAGGAATGAAAAACAAACAACGAAAAATCAGGTCGAAGTTTCTTTCAACTTCAAATCATGGCGGGTGATGGAATACCCGCGATCGGCATAGTGTTTCCAGCGTTGACGCGCAAATTGGCGGTCTTGTTCATCCAGCGTGACCACCTCAATCGTGCGCTCAAAGCGCTCATAACCTGCCGCCACCTGCTGCCCCAAATTGAGCAACACATGGTGATGCGGCAGTTCTGGCCCGCCATCGATTTGGGCCGCCAACACCACGGGCGATGCCAACAACTGTTCGGCAGGGCTGCCAGCGCGGCAGTGCGCCACAAACTCCAAGGGTGAAAACGTCCACAGCAAGGTGTCAAGCGCTTGCAACGATGCCGGCTCGCCCGTCACCACCACACGTGCACCGCTGCTCACGGCCTTACGCAGCAAGCGGCAGGCGTAAGCCAGCTTATCTGGCGCATTGAAGTGAAAGGCAATCTCGGTCATGCAGCCTTTTTCTTGGCTTGTGTGGTCAACAAATATTGCAGCAACAGGCCCACAGGACGGCCGGTTGCGCCTTTGGCAGCACCGCTCTTCCACGCAGAACCGGCGATATCCAAATGCGCCCAAGGGTAGTCTTTGGCAAAGCGCTGCAAGAACTTCGCCGCAGTGATCGAACCACCCTCACGCCCCGCCACGTTGGCCACATCGGCAAAGTTGGACTTCAGGCCTTCGGCATATTCCTCGTCTAAAGGCAAGCGCCAGCAAGGGTCCAACGCAGCCTCACCCGCCGCGAACAGCGCGTTCGCCAAGTCGTCAGAGGGCGAGAACAGGCCGCTGCGCACATGGCCGAGCGAAATCACACAAGCACCTGTCAAGGTGGCAATGTCAATCACCGCGCGGGGTTTGAAGCGGGCGGCGTAGGTCAAGGCGTCACACAAAATCAAACGGCCTTCGGCATCGGTATTGAGCACCTCAATGGTTTGACCACTCATGCTGGTCACCACGTCACCAGGCTTCAGCGCGGTGCCATCGGGCATGTTTTCGCAAGTGGGAATCAAGCCCACCACGTTGATGGCGGGTTTCAGGTGCGACAGTGCTTCAAACGTACCGAGCACGCTGGCGGCGCCACACATGTCGAATTTCATCTCGTCCATGCCGGGACCGGGCTTGAGCGAAATGCCCCCCGTGTCAAAGGTGATGCCCTTGCCCACTAACACGGTTGGCGCCACCGATTTGGCGGCACCGCTGTACTGCAACACGATGAAGCGCAAGGGTTCCACCGAACCCCGCGCCACCGCAGCAAACGAGCCCATGCCGAGTTTTTCAATCTCTTTGGGGCCTAGCACTTGGCAATGGATGCCTGATTTTTTACCCAAGTCCTTGGCCACTTGGGCCAAATGGGTGGGGGTGGCGTAATTAGCGGGGCGGTTGCCCCACTCTTTGGCCAACGACACACCCGCCACTTGAGCCCGTGCCAACTCGAAGTCAGGCTTGGCGTTCTTGGTTTTCTCAGCCGTGGGCAAGTCCAGCACCACACGCTTCAGCGCAGCGGCTTTGGCCGAGGGTTTGGTAGTCGTGTAGACGTAGCTGGCATCGGCCACAGCTTGCGCGGCTGCTTGCAAGCGGTGTTGTGACGCATCAACCAAACACACCGTCAAATGCGCAGGGGCCGCTGTTTTCAAGGAGGCCACGGCGGCCGTCACCGCTTGGCGCACCACACGGGCCGAGCCGTCACCACTGGACACCAGCACCACACGAGC
>JBPCSU010000221.1:0-18719 GCA_051006815.1 Limnohabitans sp. | reverse complement strand
GACATGGACACTGGCGCAAAGTCTTTGACCGGGTTGAACGCCACATTTTTGTAGAGCTGTGAGGCCATCAACATGGTGTTCGCGCCCATCAGAATGGTGTTGCCATCGGGGGCAGACTTGGCCACAAAGTCCGCGCCAATGTTGCCGCTGGCACCCGGCATGTTTTGCACCACCCCGGGTTGCCCCATCTTCTCGCTGAGCTGGGTTTGCACCGTGCGCGCAATGGTGTCCATGCCTGTGCCTGGTGTGAACGGCACGATGATTTTGATGGTCGCTGCAGATTGTGCGAAGGCTGTGGCGGTTAGCAGCGCGGTGGCACACGCCAGAGCCCATCGATGAAGGTGCGTCATACAGACCTCGTTGGAATTTTGAACAACGCTTCCGCGTTGGTTTGGTAAAACTTTTTCTTGGCGCTGGGGTTCATGTCCATGCCGTCGAGCGCGTGCACTTCGTCAATCGCGTACTGGTAGGGATAGTCCATGGCATACAACACACGGTCTTCGCCCACCACGTCTTGGGTGAACGCAATCGCTTTGTGCCACGCCATGCCGCTGCAGGTGATGTGAAAGTTGTCGCGCAAGTAGTCGCTGGGCTTACGCTTCAACGGTTTCACGCTGTCATAGCGGTTGGAGCGCACGGTGGCGGCGTGCATGTAGTCCAAGCGGTAGGCCCAGAACGGCAGCGCCTCGCCCATGTGGCCCAAGATCACTTGCAGTTTGGGGAAGTGGTCAAACACGCCGGCGGTGATGAGCTTCAGGGCATGCAACCCTGTTTCCACGCCGAACCCATAAATGGCGCCATCCAAGCCCGCTTCTAAAAACGGTTGAATCATGTTGGCGGGCGGTGTGTTGGGGTGCAGATAAATCGGCGTGTCGTGCGCTTGGGCGGCTTCGAAAATATCCCAAAACTTGGGGTCTGACAAATATTCGCCGTGCGTGTGCGAGTTGACGATGACCGCGTGCATGCCCAGGTGGTTCACGCCGCGTTCAATTTCTTGTGCGGCAGCGGCGGGATCTTGCGGCGCGATGGCGATCATGCCGGCAAATCGTGTGGGATGGCGGCGCACGCCTTCGGCCAATTCGTCGTTGGCGAACTTGGCAAACGACACCGCAGTGGTCGTGTCCATGCATTGCACCCCGGGTGAGGTGAGGGCAATCACTTGCATGTCCACGCCGGCATCGTCCATGTGGCCGATGCGAATTTGATCAAGGTCGGTCAAGCACCGCATGATGTGCTGTGCGCGCTCGCTGGGGCTGCTCATGTAAAAGCCCATCAGGCTTTTGAACCCTGGGTCGACCTGCGGTTGCGCCAAGATGTTGCGGTAAATATCAAGCATCTCCGAAGGGCAAAACGCCTCCTCGGTGGCGATGCGCAAATAGGGGGCTTTGCCCGGGCGTTGGGTGTGGGGTTGTGTCATGGCTTAAACAATCTTGACGCTGAGGTTGGGCAAGCCATCGATGTGCATTTCAATCACATCGCCACGCACCACGGGGCCCACGTTTTCGGGTGTGCCTGCGTAGATGATGTCGCCGGGAAAGAGCTCAAACGCTTCGGAGAGTTTGGAAATTTGCTCCGCCACCGACCAAATCATTTGATTCAAATCTGCTTTTTGTTTCACTTGGCCGTTGACCTTGAGCCAGATGTCGCCTTTGGCAAAGTGACCGGTTTGCGCCACTTTGTGCACGGCGCCAATCGGCGCAGATTTGTCGAAGCTTTTGCCAATTTCCCAAGGCTTCTTTTGGTCGCCCATGCCGCGTTGTAAATCGCGGCGGGTCATGTCCAAGCCCAAGGTGTAGCCGTAGACCAAATCGAGTGCTTTGTCGACAGAGATATTGCGTCCGCCTTTGCCCAGCACAGCGACCAACTCCGCTTCGTAGTGGTAGTTTTTGGTTAGCGTGGGGTAGGGGTGGTCGGCCACTGTGCCGGTGGGCACGTATTGAATGGCATCGGTGGGTTTTTGAAAAAAGAAGGGCGGTTCGCGTGTGGGGTCCGAGCCCATTTCGCGTGCGTGGGCCGCATAGTTGCGACCGATGCAATAGATGCGACGCACAGGAAACATTTCATCGGAGCCGACGATGGGCAGGTAGGTGGCGGGCACGGAGAAAGGTGTCTTGGGTTGTCCGGTGGCCAAACTCGGTGTGGCACAACCGGCGAGGACACCGCTGGTGACAAGGGCAGAATTTTGAAAAAAGTGACGACGGTCCATGGGGTGGTCTCCTGAAAAATTTATGACTTGGCCGCAAATCCGGCCACTTGTTTGTAGTTGTCTGAAATCTGGCGCAGCTCGGCTTGGCTGATCAAATCGTCAATGTGGTTGAAGGGTTGGCCATGGCTCAACGCATCGGCTTTCATGATGATGGCGTCTGGCGGCACGCTGCGGTTGGTTTGCACAATCTTGGCGGTGGTAGGCAAGCGCAGGTCTTGGTAGTGTTGGAGTGCGGTCACCACATCCGGTTGTGTGTGCAGCAAGTCCGCCAAGGTGCGTGCATCAATCAAGCCTTGGGCCGCACCGTTGGAGCCGCGGGGGTACATGGGGTGGGCCGCGTCGCCCATCAGCGTGATGCGGCCAAAGCTCCATTGCGGCAGCGCGTCTTTGTCGACCATGGGGTACTCGAACACACGCTCGGCCGACAGGATGAGTTGCGGCACATCAAGCCAGGGAAACTTCCAGTCTTTGAAGATCTCAATGCAATCGTGTGGGTCACCGGCTTTGTTCCAGTCGTTCATGGGGGTGTCTGGCCGCTGAATTTCGGCCATCCAGTTGATGAGCTGGTTGCCTTGCCCGTCGTAGTTGTCAATGATGGGGTAGATCACCATCTTGCCGGTGTCGATCGACCCCACACGCATGTAGCTCTTGCCCGTCAAGATGGGTTTGTGCACGGTTACGCCGCGCCACGTGTTGATGCCCGCGAAGCACACCTGGTCGTTGGGGAAAAACTGCTTGCGCACGGTGGAGTTGACCCCGTCACAAGCCACGGCCACATCGGCTTGAACTTGCCGGGTGTCTCCATTGGGCAGCTCGAAGGTGGCGGTGGCATGTTGGTCCGTTTGATCGACACGGAGGCAGCGGTGGCCCGTGTGCACGTGTTGCGTGCCTAGGCGGCGCACCACTTCTGCAAACAAGATGCGATGCAATTTGCCACGGTGAATGCCGAGTTCGGGTGTGGCGTAGCCATCGTGGCGACCGCGCAATTCTTTGTAGATGTATTGGCCGTAGCGGTTGTAAAACACGCTCTCTAAGTTTTCGATGGCCACCGCTTCGAGCTGGGGCAACACGCCCAAGGCGGCCAGTTCTTTGGTGGCGTGTGGCAGCAGGGTGATGCCCACGCCCATTTCTTTGACCTCGGGCACGCTTTCGTACACATCGCAAGCAATGCCACGCGCATGCAAGCCGAGTGCAAAACCGAGGCCTGCAATGCCGCCTCCTAAGATCGCTACTTTCATCGTTTGCCCTTGTTGTTTCTGTCAGCTAATTTGTTAGCATGCAAACGATTATTGATTTCACTTCGCCTTTGCGTATCCATACAAACCCCAAGCAATGCACCTAAGTGACATGTACCAACGGCCGGGCTTTTTGCTGCGGCGCGCCCACCAAATATCGGCCTCCATCTTTGAGAGTGCGTGTGCGAACGTGGACCTCACGCAAGCGCAATACGGCGCATTGACCGTGCTGGCCAGCGCGCCCGGCATGGACCAAAGTCGGCTGGCGCGTGCCTTGGCTTTTGACAAGGTGACGGTGCTGCGCGTGCTGCGCGGACTGGAGGCGCGCGGGTTGGTCACGCGCGCGATGTCGCAAACCAATCGCCGCCAGATGGTGGTGCGTTTGACGACGGCGGGCAAGCGCTTGCTCAAACAAGCAGAGAAACCGGTGCAAGAGGCCTATGCGCGGCTGATGGCACCGTTGACTGCGCGTGAAAGGCAAGCATTCATCCAACTCTTGCAAGCCATGACCGATGGCTTGCACACCGAGGCACGCGCGAGCTTTGTGCCCTTGCCACATGACTGATCAGGCCGTGCTGTATTCGTTTCGGCGTTGTCCATACGCCATGCGTGCGCGCTTGGCCCTGCGAGTCAGTGGGGTGACCTACGAACACCGCGAAGTCGCGCTCAAAGCCAAGCCTGCAGCCATGTTGGCGGTCTCACCCAAGGGCACGGTGCCTGTGTTGTGTTTGCCGTCTGGCAAGGTGTTGGAGCAAAGCCTAGACATCATGCGATGGGCGCTGCAACACCGTGACCCTGACGCTTGGTTGCCCAACACCCCCGAAGCGCAGGCGTGGACCGATGCGGCGGTTGCGTTGAACGACGGTGAATTCAAAGCCCATCTAGACCGCTACAAATACCCGCAACGCTTTGGCTTGCAAGATGGCATGACGCATCGCGAACAAGGTGCCGCGGTGCTGATGCGTTGGCAACAGGTGCTGCAACAGCAGGCGTTTTTGGCCGGGGACCGGTGGGGGTTGGCCGATGCCTGCCTTGCGCCGTTTGTGCGGCAATTCGCGCGCACGGACCGCGCATGGTTTGACGCACAGCCTTGGCCACAGTTGCTGGCATGGCTGACGGCATTTGAAAACTCAGATGCTTTTGTCGCAGTGATGCACAAGCACCCACTGTGGGTGGCGCCCGAGTAGCCAGCGAGCTTCTGGGTGCTTAGCTGTTGGGGATTAGCCCGCAGCTTTTAAAAATGCCATTACCAAGTCCCACTGCGCGGGCACGTTGAGCGCGGGGGCATGGCCGCAACCCGCAATTTCTTCGGTGCGAAGTAACCCAAGTTTGCCGGGGCCGCGCGTGTGCATGGTGTGCAGGGTGTCCGGCGAAATCAAATCTGACTGCGCGCCCCGCATCACCATCACGGGAAGGGTCAGTGCGTCGTACTCGGTCCACATGGGGTACTCGGGTACTTCGCGGAAAAACTGCTGCGTGATGGCCGGGTCGTAATGCGGGGTGACACGGCCATCGGGCAAACGGCGTGTGGAGGTTTCGGCCAAATGCGTCCACTGTGCATCGGTCTGGAAACCAAAAGGCGCATAGGCCTGGCGAAAGAAAGCCTCCAACTCGGGTACGGTATCAAACGCGGGGGGCTGACCAGCATAGGCTTTGATGCGCTCCACGGCTGCCGTGGAAATTTCAGGTGCCATGTCGTTCAAGATCAGGCTGCGAATACGCCCTTGAAGTGCAGGCACTTCCAACCCAGCCGCACACACGGTTCCCAGAGCCCCGCCCATCGACGTGCCAATCCAATGCGCACGTTCAATTTGCAACGCGTTCATCAAATCCAGCGTGATGCGGGCGTAGGTGGCGAAGCTGTAGTCGTTGTGAGGGGCTTTGCTCCACTGGCTCAGGCCTCGGCCAATGGTGTCGGGACAAATCACGCGGTAATGCGGGGCGAGTTGTTCGGCCAAGGCGTCAAAGTCTCGCCCCGTGCGCGCCAGTCCGTGCCACGCAATCACCACCGGCAGCGATGCATCGCCCCAAGCGGTGTAGTGGATGTTGAATCCGTGGCAGAGCAGGTAGTCAGACGTGGGTTTCATGGGGATCCTGAGCGTTTACGATTGGGTCATGCAATTGCAAGATATTTTGTATTCTCAGGGTTTTGGCACCCGCCGCATCTGCGCGGGTTTGATTCAGCAAGGCCATGTGCAGGTCGATTTCGGGGACGGCTTGGTCACCTGCGACGATGCGTTGCACGACGTGGATGTGCGCGAAGGCTTGTCGTATTCGGTGCAGGGTGTGCTGTGGCCTTATCACGCCAAGGCGTATGTGCTGTTGCACAAACCTGCGGGCTACGAGTGTTCGCACAAGCCTTCTGCGTGGCCCAGTTTGTACACCTTGTTGCCCCCTGCGCTGCGCCAGCGCCCGCAAAAAAGTGCGGTGCAAGGCGTGCAAGCGGTGGGGCGTTTGGACCAAGACACCACCGGCATGTTGGAGCTGACCGACGATGGCCCGCTGATTCACCGCATGAGCTCGCCGCGTCACCATGTGCCCAAGGTGTACGAAGTGACCACCGATGACCCGCTCGACGACAAGCAAGTGCAACGCCTCTTGGACGGCGTGGTGTTAGACGACTCCCCCAAGCCGGTGAAGGCCGCCGCGTGTGAGGCCGTGTCCACCCACCATTTGCGATTGACCTTGACCGAAGGCAAGTACCACCAAGTCAAACGCATGTTGGCAGCCGTGGGTAACAAAGTGGTGGGCCTGCACCGTTCGCTAATAGGCGCGATGCCCTTACCCGCCGAATTGGCTCCGGGGCAGTGGCGTTGGCTCAGCGAAGATGAGTTGGCGTTGCTCGCCAGCAAGTGAGTCGCCCCCATCCCTCCTTTTGTTGCGTTTGATCAAGGTAATTCGGGCTTTTGGTAGGGTTGTTGCCTCGATCAGGAGGGCTTGATCGTTACACTGGGGGCTGATTTTTGAAGGTAAGCCTCCTCGTGTTTTTGATTCAACGTTTGACGCTGGCGCTCGCTGGCGTGCTGCTGTTTGCAGCGCCAGCCAGCCATGCTGGCAATCCCATTTTTGTGCTGAACTCACTCGACGCCAATGTCAGCGTGATCGACTCGGACACGTGGCAAGAAAAACGCCGCATTGCCACTGGCAAAGAGCCGCACCACATTTACCTCACGCCCGACGAAAAATCGGTCATCGTGGCCAATGCGGGCAGCGATTCGCTGACCTTCATTGACCCCCGTACCGCGGAGGTCCAGCGGGTGGTGCATGGCACGATTGATCCCTACCAGTTGCGTTTCTCGCCCGACATGAAGTGGTTTGTGACGGTGGCCAACCGTTTGAACCACATCGACATTTACCGTTGGGACGGCAAAGAGTTGACGTTGGCCAAACGCATTCCTTCTAGCAAAACCCCCAGCCATATTTGGATTGACACCAAGAGCACCACGGCCTACGCCACGATGCAAGACAGCGACGAGTTAGTGGCCGTGGACTTGGCCACGCAAACCTTGAAGTGGCGTGTGAAAACAGGCACGATGCCCGCGGACGTGTTCGGCACCCCCGACGACAAGCACCTGTTGGTTGGTCTGACCGGTGGCGACCATGTCGAGGTGTATGACGTCACAGGGCCGCAAGCCAAACTGGTGAAGAACATCCCAACTGGCGAGGGCGCACACGCCTTCCGTGCCTTGGGCGACGGCCGCCATGTGTTTGTGGGCAACCGTGTGGCCAACACCGTGAACAAGATTGACTACACCAAGCTCGAATCGGTGGCGCAATTCAAAGCGCCAGGCGGTCCGGATTGCATGGAGGTCACGGCCGATGGCAAGTTGCTGTTGGTGTCTTCGCGTTGGATTAAAAAAGTCAGTGTCATTGACATTGCCACGGGCCAGTTGGTACGCCAAGTGAAAGTGGGCAAATCGCCACACGGCATTTGGACCGTTGACCACGCCAAGCGGTACTGACCATGAAGCTGCCTATGCGCATGTTGTCGTCCAAGCACAGGCGCGTGGTGTCATGGACGTTCGGGCTGGCGATGTTGATCGGCAGCGTGGCGCATGCGGCGGCTCCTTGCAACAAGCCGGTGTACTTGACGTTTGACACGGGGCACATGGGTGTTGCACCGTTGATCGCTGACGTGCTGAACCGCCAGCAAATCAAAGTCACATTTTTTGCGGCCAACGAGCCGACACAAGAAGGCGATGGCTCTTTGGGAGACCACTGGGCGCCGTGGTGGAAAGCCCGTGGTGCCGAAGGGCATGCGTTTGCCTCGCACACCTATGACCATGTGTACTGGCGTTCTGATTTGCCGCGTGGCAGTTGGCAGATGCGGCCGAGTGCAGGACCGAGCAAAGGCCAAACCGAGGTTTGGACCAGCCAACGTTATTGCGACCAATTGCAACGCTCGAACACACGTTTGGAGCAGCTCACGGGGGTCAAACCGTTGCCCCTGTTTCGCGCCCCTGGTGGAAAAACCTCGCCCTCGCTCTTGCATGCCGCCAAGCAGTGTGGCTTTGCGCATGTGGCATGGGTCGATGCTGGGTTTTTAGGTGACGAGTTGCCCAGCGACAAATACCCCAACAGTCTGTTGTTGCAACGCGCCTTGAACAACATCCGTTCAGGCGATATCTTGATGGCGCATTTGGGTATTTGGTCGCGCAAAGACGCTTGGGCACCCGCGGTGTTGGAACCCTTGGTGGAAGGCCTCAAAGCCAAAGGGTTTTGTTTTGCCACACTCAAAGATCACCCACAATTTAAAACATGGACGCGCTGATAGACCTGTTTGCCAACGCCCAAGCCGCCTTGTATGAGGGCGTGATGCAGCCGGTGGCATTTGCCCTCGGTTTGGGTAACCGCTTGGAAGAGGTGTTTGATGCCACAGGGTGGTTGTTGGTGGGGGTGATTCAAATTGCCGTGATGTTGACGGTCATTGGTCCATTACAACGCTGGCACCCCGTTGAACCGATGCGAGACACGCGCGCCGTGCGCACCGATGTGATTTACACCTTGATCCACCGTTTGGGCTTGTTACGTGTGGTTTTGTTCTTGTCGGTTGAGCCAGTGATGGACACCCTGTTGGGTGAGCTGCGCGTGCAAGGCGTGGGAACCTTTCATTTGGAACACCTGTGGCCCGGTGTGACCGATGGCCCTTGGGCCAGCTTCTTGATTTATTTGGTGGTGTTCGACTTTGTGAACTACTGGCTGCACCGTGCGCAGCACCAATGGCACTGGTGGTGGGCCTTGCATGCGGTGCACCATTCGCAACGACAAATGACGCAGTGGACGGACAACCGCAACCATGTGTTGGACGATGTCATTGTGGCGGTGGTTTGGGTGTTGATTGCGCAGTTGATCGGCATTGCGCCGTCACAGTTTGTGGCGGTGGTAGCGCTGACGCAGTTGTTTGAGAACTTCCAACATGCCAACCTGCGGGTGAGCTTTGGCACGTGGGGGGAGCGCCTGTGGGTCAGTCCACGGTTTCACCGTGGGCACCATGCCATCGGTCTGGGCCATGAGTCGCAACCGCCAGACGCCCGCACAGCCGTGGTGCTCGGTGGGCACAACTTTGGTGTCCTGCTGCCGTGGTGGGATGTGTGGTTTGGCACCGCCAATTTCGACGCGCATTTCGAGCCCACGGGCATTCGCGACCAAGTGGAAGAGGGGCGCGATTACGGCGAAGGTTTCTGGTCGCAGCAATATTTGGGTATCAAACGTTTCATTGCTGCGGTGAGGACGTCATCCAGTCCGTGAGCGACTGCGGTATGCTTTTGGCATGCGTTTGTTTCTGGATTCTTTTTGGCGCGCATTAGCTTATTGCCTGATGCCGCGCGTGATGATCCTCTCCCTGTTGCCACTGGCCATGTTGCTGGTGTTGTCGGTGAGTTGGGGGTATTTCTATTGGTCCCCCACCCAAGACTGGGTCCGCGACATGCTGACCTCGTGGCAGGTCATGCAAAGCATGATGAACTGGTTGCAGGACAACGGCGCTGTCGAGTTGCAAGCGGTGATGGTGCAGTTGGTGGTGATCTTTGCCATCACGCCGGTGCTGGTGGTGGTGTCGTTGCTGGCGGTGTCGTTGATGATGACGCCTGCCTTGGTCGACTTGGTGGTGCATCGCCGCTTCGCGCACTTGGCGCTCAAGCATGGCGGAACTCCTTTCACCAGCTTGATGTGGACCATGGGCTCCACCTTGGCCGCGTTGTTGGCCATGCTCATTTCTTTGCCTTTGTGGGCGGTGCCACCGTTGATGTTTGTGGTGCCCCCGTTGATTTGGGGCTGGCTGAGTTACCGCGTCATGGTGTATGACGCGTTGGTGTCGCATGCCAGTCGTGAAGAACGCATTGCCTTGGGACGTCAGCACCGTGGTTGGTTGTTGTTGATCGGCGTGCTCACTGGCTATTTGGGCGCCTTGCCCAGTTTGGTGTGGGCCTCTGGCGCGGTGTTTGCCGCCGCGTTTTTGCTCTTGGTGCCGCTGGCCATTTGGATCTATGCCTTGGTATTTGCCTTCACTTCGCTGTGGTTCACCCATTACAGCTTGGGTGCTTTAGAAGCCCTTCGTGCGCAGTCGGATACGGTGGTCATGGGCGCGGTGGTGCCGGTACCCGCGTTAGCATCTGACGATGAGCCACACACACCACTCCCCCCTCTCGTCTGACGCACGGCCCGAGTTTGGCCTGATCATCGTGGGCGACGAAATTTTGTCGGGCAAGCGTGCCGACAAACACATGCCCAAAGCCATTGAGTTGTTGAATGCGCGCGGTCTGTCCCTGTCATGGGCGGACTACGTGGGCGATTCGCCCGACCGTATTACCCGCACGCTGGCGCGTGCGTTCGAGAGCAACAGCATTGTGTTTTCGTGTGGCGGTATCGGTGCCACGCCGGATGACCACACGCGTCAATGTGCAGGCAAAGCCTTGGGGCTTGATTTGGCGCTGCATCCCGAAGCAGAGCATCTGATTCGCCAGCGCATGCAAGAAATTGCCAAAGAGCAGGGCGTGCCTTACGAGCCTAACCGCGACGACAACGTGCACCGCCTGAACATGGGTGTCTTTCCCATCGGGGCCCACATCATTCCCAACCCGTACAACAAAATTCCAGGCTTCACTTGCCAGGGGGCTGGCGCTGGTGCGGTTCACTTCGTCCCGGGTTTTCCGGTGATGGCATGGCCGATGATGGAATGGGTGTTGGACACGCATTACCCGCATCTGTTTCAACAAGCGGCGTGGGTAGAAAAATCGATCATCATTTTTGGCTCGATGGAGGCCACGCTGACACCGCTGATGGAGGACTTGGAGCGCGACCACCCGGGCGTCAAAGTCTTCAGCTTGCCCAGCGTGGATCACCCGGAGTACGGTCGCCACATTGAGCTAGGGGTGAAAGGGGCCCCCGATGCGGTGGCGCCTGCCTATGCCGCCATGCTGGAAGGTCTCCAACCCTTTGGTTTGAAGTTTGGCCCCGAATTGGTGCGTAATTAATAAAGAACTATTTTGGTGCATAATTGCACCAAAATGGTTCTCTTGGTTTTTCTTCATTTGACGCGCCGATCGCTCTTTTGCAGTTAATTGACGTGAATCTCGGTGCAAAATAGATGTCTTGGTGTTGAAACCGATTGTTGATCCTGTGAGGCCTCCCTGGCACAGAAACTGCATCCTTCCAACCTCGAAACACTTTTTAAACCCAACTTACCCTAGCAGGAGAACTTGATGGCCAAGACCGTCGCAGACGTAATGAAGATGGTGAAAGAGAACGAAGTCAAATTCGTTGATTTCCGTTTCACCGATACCCGTGGCAAATGGCAGCACATCACAGTGCCCGTGTCACAGTTTGACGAAAGCAAATTCGAAGACGGTCAAGCGTTTGACGGCTCTTCTATCGCTGGTTGGAAAGGCATTGAAGCCTCTGACATGTTGTTGATCCCTGATGCCAACAGCGCCATCATTGACCCCTTCTTCGAAGAAGTCACTTTGGTTTTGATCTGCGACGTGATCGAACCCACCGACGGCAAAGCCTACGAGCGTGACCCACGTTCGATCGCCAAGCGCGCCGAAACTTACCTCAAGCAATCTGGCTTGGGCGACACCGCTTACTTCGGTCCAGAACCTGAATTCTTCTTGTTTGACGATGTGCGTTGGAGCACGGAGCCCAACAACACGTTCTACGCCATCAACGAATACGAAGGCCCATGGAACAGTGGCGAGAAAATCGAAGGCGGCAACCGCGGTCACCGTCCTCGCGTCAAAGGCGGCTACTTCCCAGTGCCTCCCGTTGACAGCACACACGACATGCGCAGCGAAATGTCTCTGATTCTCGAATCAGTGGGCGTGCCCGTTGAAGTGCACCACCACGAAGTGGCTGGCGCAGGTCAATGCGAAATCGGTACCAAGTTCTCTACTTTGGTCGAACGCGCTGACTGGACTTTGTTGCAAAAGTACGTGATCCACAACGTGGCCAACGCTTACGGCAAAACTGCCACCTTCATGCCTAAGCCATACGCTGGCGACAACGGTTCTGGCATGCACGTTCACCAGTCCATCTGGAAAGACGGCAAGAACTTGTTCGCAGGCAACGGCTACGCAGGTTTGTCTGATCTCGCCCTGTACTACATCGGCGGCATCATCAAACACGCACGTGCGTTGAACGCCATCACCAACCCTGGTACCAACAGCTACAAGCGCTTGGTGCCTCACTTCGAAGCACCTGTGAAATTGGCTTACTCTGCCAAGAACCGTTCTGCTTCGATCCGTATTCCTAACGTGGCTTCTGACAAAGCCCGCCGTGTGGAAGCACGTTTCCCCGATCCATTGTGCAACCCTTACCTCGGCTTCGCAGCCTTGTTGATGGCTGGTTTGGACGGCATCGAGAACAAGATTCACCCCGGTGAAGCCGCTACCAAAGACTTGTACCACCTCCCACCCGAGGAAGACAAGTTGGTGCCAACCGTGTGCTCTAGCTTGGACCAAGCCTTGGAAGCGCTCGACAAAGACCGTGCCTTCTTGACCAAAGGCGGCGTGTTCACCGACGCATGGATTGACTCTTACATCGACTTGAAGATGCAAGAAGTGACACGCAGCCGCGTGGAAGTGTCGCCTGTCGAATACGACATGTACTACTCGCTGTAATTCGTTACACCGTGCGTACAAGAAAAGGACGGCGCGAGCCGTCCTTTTTTGTTTCAACTTGCTGAGGTTTATGTTGCGACCTTTGTTTCGTTTTGTTTGGTTAGGCTTGCTTGTCCACGGTGTGGTGGCAGCTCAATCTGCGCCTGTCTATCGGTGTGGCAACGCGTACACCAATCAGCCCGATGCCTCGCTCAATTGCAAACCTCTCAGTGGGGGTCATGTGACGGTGATTGAAGGCACGCGCGTGCAAGGCGCCACAGCCAACGGTGCCGCAATGGGGGCGAGCACAGGTGCCAGCGCTGCGCTCAAAGTGGATCCGACAGAGCAGCGCCAACGGGATGCACAAGCCCATGTGGTGCTCCAAACGGAATTGCAAAAAGTACAGCAGCAACAAGCGGAGTTGCTGCGTGAATGGAACCACGGTGAACCCGAGCGCCGTGCCGATGAATTCAAACAACCCCAAAAATACCAAGCGCGTGTCGCGCAGTTGCGTGCGGCCTTGCAGCGCCTGGATGCCGACGTGGCCGGGTTGCAACGAGAGTTGTCACGCCTCGCCACGGTCAACCCGGCAGGAGCTAAGCCATGAGCGCCACGCCTTCATCCAGCTACGCCCAAGCGTTTGATCTGTTGGCCACCTTGGTGGCCGTGGTGCGCACCGATGGTGTGGTGGTGTTTGCCAATGCGGCGTTGGAAGATGTGATGGGGGTGTCACGCCGCAACATCGAAGGTGCGGCGTTGTCGGGTTATTTCACCGAAACCCAATCCTTTGACAACGCTTTGCAAGGTGCGCAAAGCAACGCGTTTGCCACCATGCGCTACGACGCCCATTTGCGTCGCCCGTTGCAAGACCCCTTGCCGGTGCACGTGATCGTGGCTCCGACCGATGTCCCGGGCGAAGTGCTGGTCGAGTTGTTGCCGCTTGAGCAGCAAACACGCCAAGGGCGTGAAGAGCGCTTGATTGACCAAGCCCAAGCCAACAAAGAGTTGATTCGCAATTTGGCCCACGAGATCAAAAACCCCTTAGGTGGCATCCGAGGTGCCGCGCAGTTGCTGCAAATGGAGGTCGAGAGCAAGGACCTGATTGAGTACACCCAAGTCATCATCCACGAGGCTGACCGCTTGCAGGTGTTGGTCGACCGTTTGTTGGCCCCCCACCGACGTCCGCATGTGGTGGGCGATGTGAACATTCACGAGGTGTGCGAGCGTGTGCGCAGCCTCATCTTGGCCGAGTTCCCCAAAGGCCTGACTGTGGTGCGTGACTACGACACGTCTATTCCCGAATTTCGTGGGGACCGAGAGCAACTGATCCAGGCCGTGCTGAATATCGTGCACAACGCGGCCCAAGCATTGGCCGACCGCATGGCCGAGGGCGATGCCCAGATTGTTTTACGCACCCGCATCAACCGTCAGATCACTTTTGGCAAACAACGCTACCGGTTGGCATTGGAATTGCATGTGATAGACAACGGGCCCGGCATTCCGGAAGAGATCAAAGACAGGTTGTTTTTCCCCTTGGTCTCGGGGCGGGATGGCGGATCAGGTTTGGGGTTGAACTTGGCACAAACATTTGTGCAACAACACCATGGCTTGATTGAGTGTGACAGTGTGCCGGGGCGTACAGATTTCAAAATTCTGATCCCGCTGCCTTGACCGCTTGCATGGCCCTCTAACTTAGAAACAGAAAGTGCCGAGATGAAATCGATTTGGATTGTGGACGACGACCAGTCAATTCGCTTCGTGCTGGAAAAGGCGTTGTTGCGCGAGAACATGCCCACGCGCAGCTTCACCAATCCACGTGAAGTGCTGCATGCACTGGACGCCGCGGGCCCCGACGAGGGGCCACAAGTCTTGGTCAGTGACATCCGCATGCCCGGAGGGTCGGGCCTTGATTTGTTGACCCAGGTGAAGGAGCGCATGCCCACGTTGCCGGTCATCATCATGACGGCATTTTCTGATTTGGACAGCGCCGTGTCTGCGTTTCAAGGCGGTGCGTTTGAGTACCTGCCCAAGCCCTTTGATTTGCCCAAAGCTGTGGAGCTGATTCGCCGCGCGCTCGAAGAAAGCCAAAGCGACCAAGCCCAAGCCCAGTTACAAGACGCCACACCAGAGATGCTGGGGCAAGCCCCTGCCATGCAAGACGTATTTCGCGCGATCGGGCGCTTGAGCCAAAGCAATGTGACGGTGATGATCACCGGTGAAAGCGGTTCCGGCAAAGAGCTGGTGGCACGTGCGTTGCACAAACATTCACCGCGCGGCGATGCAGGGACCAAAGGTCCGTTTGTGGCCATCAACACGGCAGCGATTCCGAAAGATTTGCTCGAGAGCGAGTTGTTTGGGCACGAACGGGGTGCATTCACAGGCGCCCAAACCACACGCCGTGGACGCTTTGAGCAAGCCGAGGGGGGCACCTTGTTCCTCGACGAAATTGGGGACATGCCATTTGATTTACAGACACGTTTGTTGCGTGTGCTGAGCGATGGCAACTTCTACCGCGTGGGGGGGCACAGCGCTATCAAAGCCAATGTGCGGGTGATTGCCGCCACGCACCAAGATTTGGAAAAGCGCGTCAAAGACGGGGTGTTCCGCGAAGACTTGTTTCACCGCCTGAACGTGATTCGCTTGCGTTTGCCGGCTTTGCGCGAGCGTCGCGAAGACATTCCCGCACTGACGCGCCACTTTTTGCAGCAGAGTGCACAACAATTGGGCGTCGAGCCCAAGCGCATCGCAGATTCAGCCCAATTGGTGCTGAATACGTTTCACTTTCCTGGCAACGTGCGCCAATTGGAAAACATTTGCCATTGGCTGACCGTGATGGCACCTGCACAGGTGATTGAACCCAAAGACTTGCCGCCAGAAGTGTTGGACGCTGAGAGCGGGGGAGTTGCCGCGCGCACAGCGCAAGACGTCACGCCTTCGCTCGCGGCCTCGTCGAGCGTGACGGAAGATGTGCCGCGCCCAGCAAGTTCCCCTACAGCGGTGGGGATGACGGACAGCAACACAGCCCCCACGCCCGTGGTGTTGAACCTCCCCGGTGCCGATTGGGAACAAGGCTTAGAAGCCGAAGCCATGAGCTTGTTGGTGGCAGGGCGCACCGATGTGTGGGAGGTGTTGGTCAACCGCTTTGAAGCGCGTTTGATTCAAACCGCATTGGCGAATACGCGGGGGCGTCGCATTGAAGCTGCTCAAAAATTAGGCATCGGGCGCAACACCATCACCCGCAAAATTCAAGAGCTCGGTCTCGACGACTGAGCTCGATTCAGCGCTTGAGGCTTAGCCCAGCGTCACCACCACCGGGGTGTGGTCGCTGGGGCGTTCGTTTTTACGTGGTGCCTTGTCAATCACGCACGCTTGCACCTGCGATTTCAGTGCCTCGCTGACCAAGATGTGGTCAATGCGCAAACCGCGGTTGCGGCGGAACGCAAACTCTCGGTAATCCCACCAGCTGTAGCTCTTTTCGGGCTGTTCAAACAAGCGGAATGCATCGTGCGTGCCCAAGTCAATCAAGGCTTGGAAATGCGCGCGTTCTTCCACGGTGCAGTGGATGGTGTCTTTCAAGGCGATCGGGTCCCACACATCACGGTCATCGACGGTGATGTTGAAGTCGCCCATCAACACCAGCTTTGGGTGTTGTTTCAACTCTTTGCGCAACCAATGTTGCAGCGCTTCTAGCCAGCGCATTTTGTAAACGAACTTGTCGCTGTCGGGGGCTTGGCCGTTGGGGAAGTACGCGCCAATCACGCGCACACCCTCTACGGTGCCCGCAATCACACGGGCCATGTCGTCTTCAAAGTTGGGAATGTTTTTCACCACCTCGGTGGCGGGGCTGCGTGACAGCAGGGCCACGCCGTTGTAGGTTTTTTGGCCGAAGAATGCCACGTGATAGCCCGCAGCTTCAATGGCTTCGCGTGGAAATTTATCGTCCGTGGTTTTGGTTTCTTGCAGCACCAAGGCGTCAACTGGGTTGGCCGCCAACCAGTCAAGCACTTGTGGCAAACGGACGGTGAGTGAGTTGACGTTCCAAGTGGCGAGTTGCATCAGAAATTCAGGCGTGAGAGGTTTCACGCGTCCATGTGACGAAGCTGTACGTCAACCCGTTGGCAGCGACGTGGGTGCTACGTGCTGTTTCTTGCCAAGAGGCATCGAACGTGGGGGCGAATGCATCGCCTTCAAAATCCGCTTCAATTTCAGTGACCACTGCGCGCGTTGCCAGTGGCATGGCTTGGCCGTAGACCTCGGCACCGCCGATGACCCAGACCTGTGCATCGCTTGCACACTGTTGCACTGCTTCTTCTATGGAGTGGGCCACCACCGCACCTGTGTCGTGCCAATCTTGTTGGCGTGTCACCACGATGTTGGTACGTCCGGGCAGGGGGCGAAACTTCGGGGGCAGAGATTCCCAGGTCTTGCGACCCATCACCACGGGCTGACCCAGGGTGGTGTGTTTGAAATGTGCCAGATCTTCAGGCAAGTGCCAGGGTAGGGTGTTGTTGTGGCCAATCACGCCATTGCGCGCACGCGCAAAAATCAAATTCAAAGCCATCGTTTTAAACGGCCACAGGGGCTTTGATGGCACCGTGGCATTGGTAGTCCACTACCTCAAAGTCGTCGAACTGGTAATCGAAGATGGAGTCAGGCTTGCGCTTGATGTTCAACGTGGGATAGGCAAATGGTGTGCGACTGAGTTGCAACGCCACTTGTTCGTGGTGGTTGCTGTAGATGTGGCAATCGCCGCCGGTCCAGATGAAGTCGCCCACATCGAGGTCGCATTGTTGCGCCACCATGTGCGTGAGCAAAGCGTAGCTGGCAATGTTGAAGGGCACACCCAAAAAGATATCCGCGCTGCGTTGGTACAACTGGCAGCTGAGCTTGGCCTTTTCGCCCCGGTTTTGCGCGGGGGCCACATAGAACTGGAAGAACGCATGGCAAGGCATGAGCGCCATTTTGTCGAGTTCCGCCACGTTCCATGCGCTGACGATGATGCGACGGCTGTCGGGGTTGTTTTTCAGTGTGTCAATGACTTGTTGAATTTGGTCGATGTGACCCCCATCGGGGGTGGGCCAGCTGCGCCATTGCACCCCGTAGACGGGGCCAAGGTCGCCGTCTTCACGCGCCCATTCGTCCCAAATGGTGACGCCGCGTTCTTTGAGCCAGTTGTTGTTGCTCGAACCGGTGAGGAACCACAGCAGCTCTTGAATGATCGAACGCAGGTGGACTTTCTTGGTGGTGACCAGCGGAAATCCTTCGTTCAGATCAAAACGCATTTGATAACCAAATATGCTTTTGGTTCCCGTTCCCGTGCGGTCGGTTTTTGCAACACCATGGGTGTCGACGTGTTGCATGAAATCTTCGTATTGACGGCGAATAGGGCGCATGGCGTGAGCGGATAAATAAACTGCAGCAAGTTTAAATGCAGTCGCTCGGAATGTGACTGATGGCCCGGTTTCTCTCCTCAAATCCGTTGACAATACGCCTCGGTACCTCTAAAGTATTTATTTCTGAGAAATAATTAATTGAGACATTTTTTGTTGCCATGACGCAGCCAGAAAACGCAGAGACAAACCCCCAGCCATTCAGCCGCTATGACCGCTGCGATCCACATTACCTACGCCAATTGCGAGAGGCGGCGGGCATGGATTGGGTTGTCTTGGCACGTACCGCTTGCTTGTCAGTCGCGCAGGTGCGGGCCTTAGAGAGCGAAAACGGCGGCGATGTTTTTTATTCAGACACCATCAAACGCCAAGCCTACAAGCGACTGCTGATGATTTTGGGCGCAGAGCCCCCCACGGTGGAAGTGCCGACCTCGCTGCGTGACGCCCATCAGGTGGCCGAGGCCCATCTGAACACCTTGGATCAAATCGTGGCCATGAGCCATCAACCGCCCATGAATTTCACCTGGACAGATCGGGTGCGTGAAGGTGTGTTGGCGCTGATGGCGCGCAAACAATTCATCGGTGCGTTGTCGTTGCTTGTCGGGTCACTGGTGCTGTTTGCTCTTTACGGCCCCTTGCACTTGGGCGACGACACAACGAGCGCTGCGACTGAACCTGTGAAAGCGTCGCCCGTTGTCGTGGCAGCACCTGCAGTGCCGCAGGCTTCGCAGGTGGCTGCTGCCCCCGTTGCTGCGCCTCTTGTTGCGCCTGTTGCCTCAGCTGTCCCCGTGGT
>JBPCSU010000220.1:0-6612 GCA_051006815.1 Limnohabitans sp. | reverse complement strand
ACCCAAGGCTGTGGCGACTTCTCGGTGGTGCGTGATCGCCACGGTTTGTTTACCTAAAGAGGTTTTTTTCAAAAAGAAGTTCAAACCCAAGTAGCTGATGAGCGCAATGCATGGAATGACCAACACTTGGTAAGTGGTGTAGGTCACGTTGAACACTTCAATCGTGCCCAAGCGCGTGACCAACTCGCCAGCTGAATAAGGTGATGTGCCCCAAATGATTTTTTGCAAGTCTTCAAACATCACAAAGGCTGCAAATGTCACCAACAGCTGCAACACCGGGTCTTTGTTTTGAAAGTAGCGCAAGAGGCCCACCTCTAACAGCAACCCCATGACCACGCCCACCACAACCGCGGCCAAGAGCAATACCGCAAACAACACAGGCGTACTAGCCAAGTCATGTCGCATGACAAAGCTGGTGATGCTGGCCGCGGTGTAGCCACCAAAGGCATACAAACTGCCGTGCGCGATGTTGAGCACCCCCAACACACCAAAAATGAGCGTGAGCCCCAGAGACATGAGAAACAGCAAGCCGGCGTAAGACACGCCGTCTGCCACACCCAAGAGCAAGGTATCTAAATTCATTGCAAACCTGCCTTTTGAAGAACAAATTTGGCCAACATCACCACGGGGCGGTCGACCATTTTTCCGTTGAGTTGCACCACCCCACCGTTGGCTGCTTTGTCAGCAGCCACCACGGCTTGGGCATGCGCCACTTCTTGTGTCGAAGGCTGAAAGCCTTCAATGACAGCATCCACCTGTTTGGGGTGAATGCACAACTTGGCCTGAAAGCCCAAACGTTTGCCACGCAAGATGTCGGCTTGCAGTTGTGTGTCAGATTCAATTTGCACCGTCACGCCATCAATCGGAGCTGCAATTTCAGCCAAGCGACTGGCCAACAAAATTTGATGGCGCACAGGCAACAGTTCCAACTCATCGGGCCCGCACTGCAGACCAAAGCTGAATTGCAAATCAATGTTGCCCAGCGACAAACGCAAGGTGTTGGGATGCGCCGCAATCGCCTTGAGTTGGTCCACGCCTTTGGCGCTTTCAATCATCGGAATCAACACCGGCGTGAACGACAACGCATGACTCACTTGCGTCAACTGCTCGGCAGATTCGGTCTTAGGCAACATCAGATGGCGAATGCCCAGCTCATCGACCAAGCGCAAGTCCTCATCCAAGTACGGCGTGCCGCAGGCGTTGACACGCAACACAATGCGCTCGGGACACTGTTTGAGAAAAGGCACCAACTCACGGCGAATGGCATCGCGTGCGGCGCCCTTCTCTGACAAGGGAACGGCATCTTCCAAATCCACAATCACCGCATGCGCACGGGTAGCCAGCGACTTCGCAAAGCGATCAGGTCGGTTGGCGGGCACAAACAAAAAGGCTTGTGCAAAAGACAAAGGGTGCGTCATACCAACCATGTCTCCACACGAGGCGCTTTGGCCAAGGCCCACAACTTGGCAATCACCACACGCATTTCAGCCTCGGTGGCCGATTGACTGTAGGTGGCCAAGCGAATGGCTTTGCTCTCAATTTCTTCACGTGACAACGTGTTGCCAGGGTCGCCTTTGGGTTCATCGACACGCCCTTGCAGCACCCGGCCATCGGTGGTGGTCACGGTGACTTTGCCAATCCAGCGTTGGGGATAAGCGGTGTCCACTTCTTCATCCAACACCATCTCCACTTTATCGCGCAAGGTCATGATGGCGGCATCTCTGAAGTGCGCGTCAAACTCAGCCAAGCCGGCATGCTCGTACTGCGCAACCAGCGCCAACACCGTACCCATGCTGAATTTGCTTTGGTGCACGGTGCTGGGGTCGACGACAGGGCCCAACACATCGATGGCGCCTTGGTGCACATGGGTCACTACTTTCGCGATATCGCTCAGTTGGAGCTGATGCGCCTTGACCACGTGCAACAACGCGTCTGCCGCTGGAGGGGTGTGGCGGCACGAGGCGTGGTATTTGAACGAGGTTTCCACTGTGGCCCAGCGTTGACCCAAGCCATCGGTCAGCTTGCGCACATCGGCGTCGGTGGACATGCCTGCGGCCATGCCTTGTGCACCTTCCAAGATGCACTTGGCACCTGTGAAACCTTGCTTCGCCAAATAGGCAGACATGAGACCCGTGCCGGCAGCGTGTGCGGTGTGCAACTGTTTCGAGTCTGCAGCATCGCGCAAAAATTCCCACAAGCCTGCGGCCTGTGTGCCGGCAGAGCCAAACGCGTGGTTCATCTGCTCGGGGGTGAGCTTGAGCAAGCGACCCACAGCAGCGGCCGCAGCCACACTGCCGGCTGTGCCTGTGGTGTGAAAAATTCGGTAGTGCGAGCGCCCCAAAAATTCGCCCACACGAATGCCCACCTCATAACCCGCCACACAAGCCACCAAAAATTCTTCACCACTCGCACCGATGGCTTGTGCGACGGCCAATGCAGGCGAGAACACCACGGTCGCGGGGTGAAACACCGAACCGTTGTGCACATCGTCTTGCTCCACCACATGCGATGCGGCCGCATTGGCCATGGCCGCCATGTAGGGCGACGAGCGATGGCGGTTGAACAAAATTTCTGAGGGGCCACTGCTGGGGCCCATGTCCAGCACAAATTGCGTGAGCGTTTCCACCGCGCGTGCGCCCTTGCCTGCCACCGCGGAACCCAACCAGTCGACCAACAGGTCTTCGGTTTTGCGCACCACCTCGGCAGGCATGTGTTTGGCTTGCAGCTGCGCTGCAAACGCAGCCAGTGCGGCGCTGCCAGTCAATGCAGTGCTCATCGTGCAACTCCCAGTTCTTTGAAGATGGCCTCGGTGTGCTCACCCACGCGCGGAATGGCATCCATGCGGTAATCAAATGCAGTTTGCTGACCAGGAGGCAGCAGCGCGGGCAATTCGCCAGCGGGGGAGCCCACGGTGGTCCAGCGATGACGCGCTTTGAGCTGTGGATGCGCCCACAAATCGGCCATGGTGTTCATGCGGGCGTTGGCAATCGACGCAGTTTCCAAGCGTTCAATCACCTCAGGCGTGGTGAGTTGGGCAAACGCTTCGAGAATCAGCGTTTGTAAAGCTTGACGGTTTTCGTTGCGTTTGGCATTGCTAGAGAAGCGTGGGTCTTGCGCCAACTCGGGCGTGAACAACACGCCTTCGCAAAACTTCACCCACTCGCGTTCGTTCTGCAAACCCAGCATCACCGTGCCGCCGTCACCCGTAGCAAAGGGGCCATAGGGGTAAATCGTCGCGTGCGCTGCCGCATTGCGCGTGGGAGCGGGTGCACCGTCCATCGCGTAGTACATAGGGAAGCCCATCCACTCCCCCAAAGCTTCGAGCATGGACACATCGATGTGCGAGCCCTCGCCTGTTTTGTCGCGTTGAATCAAAGCCGACAAGATGTTGGTATAGGCATACATGCCTGCAGCAATGTCGGCAATCGAGTTGCCGCTTTTGCTGGGATGTTCAGGCGTACCCGTGATGCTCAAGAAACCGGCCTCACTTTGAATCAACAAGTCGTAGGCTTTTTTGTCACGGTACGGGCCATCGTTTCCGTAGCCTGAAATGTCACACACGACGAGACGTGGGTGTTGCGCACGCAAAGTGGCTGCATCCAACCCCATACGGGCGGTGGCGCCAGGCGCGAGGTTTTGCACCAGAACATCGGCCTTGGCCAACAGCTGCTTGAGCACGGCCAAATCTTGGGGATCTTTCAAATCAAGTGCCAAACTTTCTTTGGAACGATTGACCCACACAAAGTGCGACGACTCACCGCGTGCACGTTGGTCATAGGCACGCGCAAAGTCACCCGCACCAGGGCGCTCCACCTTGATCACGCGTGCGCCCAAATCGGCCAACTGGCGCGTACAGAACGGCGCCGCAATGGCGTGCTCCAACGACACCACGGTGATGTGGTCGAGGGGACGAACTTTTTTGTCGGTCATCGTGTCGTCCTCAAAACGAACGTGGCAAACCGAGAATGTGCTCGGCCACGTAGCTGTAAATCATGTTGGTGGAAATGGGCGCCACTTGGTACAGGCGTGTCTCGCGGAACTTGCGCTCGATGTCGTACTCACAGGCGAAACCGAACCCACCGTGGGTTTGCAAACACACGTTGGCCGCTTCCCACGAGGCTTTGGCGGCCAAGTACTTGGCCATATTGGCTTCAGCTCCCGCGTTTTGATGCGCGTCGATTTTTTCGCAAGCTTTCCAACGCATGAGGTTGGCAGCTTCCAGCTCAATGAACGCATCGGCAATCGGGAACTGCACGCCTTGGTTTTGACCAATTGGGCGACCAAACACCACACGCTCGCTGGCGTATTTGCGTGCTCGGTCGATGAACCAATAACCATCGCCAATGCATTCGGCGGCAATCAAGGTGCGCTCGGCGTTCAAGCCGTCGAGCAAGGTCTTGAAGCCCTTGCCCTCCTCGCCCAGCAAGGCATCTTCTGGAATCTCGAGGTTGTCAAAAAACAGCTCGTTCGTTTCGTGGTTCACCATGTTCAGAATGGGTTGCACCGTCAGGCCGTTGCCAATTGCTTGCTTCAAGTCAATCAAGAAGCACGACAAACCGTCGGAACGTTTTTTCACTTGGTCCACAGGGGTGGTACGCGCCAAGAGAATCATCAAGTCGCTGTGTTGAATGCGTGAGAGCCACACCTTCTGACCATTGATGACCCAACGCCCCTCTTTTTTGACGGCACTGGTTTTGAGCTTGGTCGTGTCGCTGCCCGTGGTGGGCTCGGTCACGCCCATCGACTGAATGCGCAACTCGCCGGTGGCGATCTTGGGTAAAAACTTTTCTTTTTGTTCTTCTGAGCCACTACGCACGATGGCGTTCATGACATACATCTGGCCATGGCACGCACCCGAGTTGCCGCCGGAGCGGTTGATCTCTTCCATGATCACCGAAGCTTCGGCCATCGATAAGCCAGAGCCACCGTACGCTTGGGGAATGAGTGCGGCCATCCAGCCGGCTTTGGTCAGTGCATCGACAAAGGCTTCGGGGTAGCCGCGCTGCTCGTCCACCTTGCGGTGGTATTCATCTGGGAACTGCGCGCACAGGTCGCGCACGGCATCGCGGATGTCTTGGTACGGGTCGTGGTGGTTCAACATGAAAATTTCTAGTCCATCAATCAGAGAGGTATCAGTCCAATTCGGCGGTGGCTTGCATGGTGAGCCAGCCTTCATGGTCTTGCGCCCACAGGCGCACAGTTGAGCCATTGGCATCGGGCTCGCCACAGACACGCAAGATGCGGTGGTCCGCACATTCAAACGTGGGACGCAAGGCTTTGAATTCAAAGCTGCGAATAGGCCGTGTGGTGTGGCGGCGCACCAGGTCAACCAAGAGCGTGGCAATCAGCGGACCATGCACGATGAGGCCGGGATAGCCCTCAACTTCTGTCACATATTTGCGGTCGTAGTGAATGCGGTGGCCGTTGAAGGTGAGCGCGGAATAGCGAAACAAAAGCACATCGTCAGGCGCCACATCGCGCTGCCAAGTGGCGTGCTTTTCGGCCGACACAGGCGCAGGCACCGGATCGCCGATTTGGGCAGCCGGGCGATACACGATGTCGTGCTCTTCCGTCAGACACAGCCCCTGCGCGTTGTGAACCTCGTGTTTGACCAACACAAACAGCAAGTCGCCCGTGCGGCCCGATTTGTGCGTGACCGACGCGATGGTCGATACGCGCTTGACCTCGTCGCCCACACGCAGTGGCGCATGCCAATGCAAACGTCCACCGGCCCACATGCGACGGGGCAAGGGCACGGGCGGCAAAAAGCCACCACGCTTGGCGTGACCATCCGGGCCAATTTCGCTTTGGCGATGGTGTGGCAAAAAGAACAGCCAATGCCACAGCGGCGGCAACTCGGTGCCTGCGTGAGGCAACGGATCGTCACGGTCTAAGGTCGCACTGAGTGCACGCAAAGGAGCGGGCGTGATGAGGTCTTCCAGCACCTCACTTTGGCCTTGCCAGGTTTGCAAGTGTGCGAGCGTTGCGGCGTCCATGTGTGGCGTCATATCAGTCAATTGATGCACCAGAAGATTTCACAATGCGCGCCCACATGACCATGTCGTCTTGCAGCAGCGCAGCAAATTGCTCAGGCGTGGTGGGGGCGGCCAACTCGACGCCTTGCAGCTCCAACTTGTCACGCACATCTTTGCTGGCCAAAGTTTGTGCCATGCCTGTTTGCAATTTGCTCAGCACGTCATTGGGGACACCTGCGGGGGCGAACAAACCAATCCACAAGGTACCGCGATAGCCCTGCACCGATTCGGCCAAGGCCGGCACATCGGGCAACGAAGGCGAACGCTTGGGGCTACTCACCGCCAAAGGCTTGAGCTTGCCAGCTTTGATGTGTGACAGCGAGGCGGGCAAGCTGGCAAACACCAGCGGCAACTGGCCACCCAACACATCGTTGAGCGCAGGCGCCACCCCTTTGTAGGGCACGTGTTGCAAATCAATGCCGGCCATGCTGTTGAGCATTTCACCGAGCAAGTGGTTCAACGTGCCATTGCCTGCCGAGGCGTATTGGTAGTGACCTGGCTTGGCTTTGGCCATTTGAATCAAGTCCTTCATGGACTTGGCTGGAAAGTCAGGATGGGCCAGCAACACATTGGGCAC
>JBPCSU010000219.1:0-12490 GCA_051006815.1 Limnohabitans sp. | reverse complement strand
CCCCTGGTTGGCTGAGCTGCAGCAAGAAGCCTATGTCGAGATCAACCCCAAAACGGCGGCTGATCGCGGTATTCGCAACGGCGAACGTGTGTGGCTGAAGAGCCCCACCGGCGCACGTTTGAACGTGCAAGCCTTGGTGACCGAACGCGTGGACACCGGCACGGTGTGGATGCCTTTCCACTTCTCCGGTCGTTGGCAAGGTGAAGACATGCTGAAGTACTACCCCAAAGGCGCTGCGCCTGTGGTGCGTGGTGAAGCGGTCAACACGGCCACCACCTATGGTTATGACAGCGTCACCATGATGCAAGAGACCAAGACCACCGTTTGCAACATCGAACGCGCCTAAGGAGAAACTGACATGGCACGCATGAAATTTATCTGTGACGCAGAGCGTTGCATCGAGTGCAACGGTTGCGTTACCGCTTGTAAGAACGAACACGAAGTCCCATGGGGTGTGAACCGCCGCCGTGTGGTCACCTTGAACGATGGTGTGCCCGGCGAGAAATCGATCTCGGTGGCGTGCATGCATTGTTCAGATGCACCTTGTATGGCTGTGTGTCCCGTCAATTGTTTCTACAAGACCGACGAAGGCGTGGTCTTGCACGACAAAGACGTGTGCATCGGCTGTGGCTACTGCTCTTACGCTTGCCCCTTCGGCGCCCCTCAGTTTCCCAGCCAAGGCACCTTCGGTGTGCGCGGCAAGATGGACAAGTGCACGTTCTGTGCGGGTGGCCCGGAAGCCAATGGCAGCCAAGCCGAGTTCGAAAAATATGGTCGCAACCGTTTGGCCGAAGGCAAATTGCCTGCGTGTGCCGAAATGTGTTCAACCAAAGCCTTGCTCGCCGGCGACGGCGATGTGGTGGCCGACATCTTCCGCAACCGCGTGGTCAAACGCAACAAGGGTGCAGAAGTATGGGGCTGGGGCACCGCTTACGGTTCCAAGCAAGCAGGCCAAGCACCTGCCAAAGTGGAAGGGGTGAAGAAATGATGATGCGCATCTCTCTCATCGTGTTGAGCGTGGCGGCCTTGACGGCTTGTGGCGAAAAGCCACAAACCTTGGGCGCCAAAAACGACGCCACCGCCTTCAGCGGCGTGACCAACAATTTTGTGGCACCAGGCTGGCAAGCCGGCGACAAAAACAGCTGGGAACAACACCTGCGTGCTCGCGGCCAATACGGCATGAACGATCACACCCGCGCACCGTAACCAGGGGCACACCATGTACCGCTCTTTTCAATCGGTGTTGTGTGCAGCATTGACGGTGTTCGCACTGTCGGCTGTGGCACAAGACAAAGCGCCTGCGGCAGCCCTGGCTGTCAAAAGCGTCAACATCCAAGACGTCAAACCTGACGCCAGTGATGCGGCGGGTTACGCCGAACAAACCAACGGCGAACGCGCCAAGGTGCAACCTGGCAACAACGCGCCGATGTGGCGTGATGTGGGCAAAGGCGTCGAAGGCTACAGCAGCTTGCCCAAGTCGCAAGCGCCGGAAGCCGGTGTGCTGATTCAACCGTTTGTCGAATACCCCGGCTCACGCTTGACCAATGCTGGTGAAGCTTGGCGCCAAGTGCGCAACAACTGGATCATTCCCTACGGCGGTTCGCTGCTGTTGATCGTGTTCGGTGCGATTGCTGTTTTCTACTGGCGCAAAGGCATGATCCAGTTGCACGGCAAACCCACCGGCGTCGAGATCGAACGTTTCACACCGTTTGAGCGCTCAGCCCACTGGGCCAACGCTGGCGCGTTTGTGGTGTTGGCTGTGTCTGGCATCTTCATGGCATTTGGCAAGTTCTTCATTCAACCTGTCATCGGTGACACCCTGTTTGGTTGGATCACCTACTTGCTCAAGAACGCACACAACTTTGCTGGCCCGCTGTTTGCCGTGTCGCTGACGATTGTGTTTGTGACCTTTGTCAAAGATAACTTGCCCAGCAAAGAAGACATCACCTGGATTCTCAAAGGCGGCGGTTTGCTCAGTGGCAAAGAAGTGCCTTCGCATCGCTTCAATGCGGGTGAGAAAGTGGTCTTCTGGGCGGGCGTGTTTGGCTTGGGTTTGGTGGTGGTGGCGTCTGGCTTGGTGCTGGACAAAGTCATCCCCTTCCTCGTGTACGAACGCAGCACCATGCAAATGGCACACATGGTTCACGCTGTGGCCACGTTGTTGATGATGGCCATGTTCATGGGGCACATCTACATGGGCACCATCGGCATGGAAGGCGCTTACAAGGCCATGCAAACTGGCTACGTGGACGAGACATGGGCCAAAGAGCACCACGAGCTGTGGTACGACGACATCAAAGCCGGCAAGATTCCCGCGCACCGCTCCGAGGAAGCTTCGGGCACCACGGCGCACGTTTGATGCGCTGAACAGGAGAACAACGATGAACAAAGCACTTTTTGCACTGATCTTGGCTGCCATGAGCGCCACTGCCTTTGCCAAACTGCCCGCCCCCAGTGAGGAAGCCAAAGCCAAGGCTGAAGAAGCCAAAGCGAAGACCGCACACACCGCCAAAGTGGACGGCTACTTGTTGTGCAAGTCGCAAGACAAAGTGGCCGCTCATGTGCAAAAGACCAACAAAGCCAAAGCAGGCAAACCTGTGGCGACGCCGCCTTGTGCTGACCCTGGCAAGTTTGTCTACACCCCGCCCGAAGCCGCGCCCGCTGCAGCGGCCCCTGCAGCGCCAGCTGCAACGGTCGCCCCTGTGGTGGTCCCCGCTAAAAAGTCGTAATCCCTGACAGCGCTGCTGTCCATCGGGCCGAGCCGTCAGGTGTCGGCCCTTTTTGTTGTAGCCTGTGGGTCTATGTCTGCTGTTTCTACTTCTTCTCATTTGCTGCCCCGCCTCACACAAGCCCAAGCGTCCTTGACCCGTCAAATTGAGGTGGTGAATGAGCATGGTGTGCGCGATGTGGCCTCTATTCCCGCCGAACGGGCGCTCACGGTGTATGTGGACAAGCGCGAAATCGTCACCCTCATGACGCTGGGCGCTCATCCAGAGTTGTTGGTGCTGGGCTATTTGCGCAACCAACGCTTGGTGGGTGATGTGAGTGAGGTCGATTCCATCACGGTGGATTGGGAAGCCGGTGACGATGGTGCCGGCGTGGCCGCTGTCAAAACGCGCCATGGCATTGCCGACATTCAAGCGCGTACTGAAAAACGCGTGGTGACCACCGGCTGCGGGCAGGGCAGTGTGTTTGGTGATTTGATGGCCGAAATTGACCATGTGGCCTTGCCCGAGGCGCGCATCAACCAAGCCCGTTTGTACGCGGTGCTCAATGCCATTCGCGTGCAAGAAACCACGTACAAATCAGCAGGCTCGGTGCACGCATGTGCGTTGTTCAGTGGCGAAATGATGCAGGTGTTTGTGGAAGACGTAGGTCGTCACAACGCCATCGACACCATTGCGGGCTGGATGTGGATGCAGGGTGTGACATCGAATGCGGATTCCATTTTTTACACCACCGGCCGTTTGACCAGCGAGATGGTGATGAAGTCGGCGCAAATGGGTGTGGCTGTGGTGGTGTCGCGCAGCGGCATCACGCAAATGGGGTATGACGTGGCGCAGCGTTTGCACCTGTGCACCATCGGGCGTGCCACCAACAAACACTTTCTTTGCTACACCGCGCATGAACGTTTGTTGCTCGACCCCACGCTGGCCGTGGGCGGCGTGCACAAGGTGACCCACACATGACCTGGTGGTCGCTGGCTTGGCGCACGCTGTGGCGTGACGCACGTGCGGGGGAGTTGCGTTTGTTGGTGGTGGCGGTGGCGTTGGGGGTAGCCGCCCTCAGCTCTGTGAGCTTTCTGGCAGATCGGTTGAACGGTGGCTTGCAACGCGATGCGCGTCAGCTACTCGGCGGTGATGTGGTGGTGGTGAGTGACCAAGCCACGCCCGCGCACATCGTGCAGCACGCCAAGCAGTTGGGCCTGCAAGGTTTGACCACCTTGAGTTTTCCCACCATGGCGCGCGGTGATGCCTCACACGGCGCAGGCCCCAACAGCCGTCTGGTGGCGCTCAAAGCGGTCGAGGCTGGCTATCCACTGCGCGGCGAACTCAAAGTGGCTAGCACGTTGACCGAGGCGCAGCAGTGGGCGAACAACGTGGGTGAAACCAGCCGAACCGGCGTCAACACCACCACCCAAATTCCAGCGCTGGGCGAGGTGTGGGTCGAGGCCAGCGGTTTAGAAGCTTTAGGTCTGAATGTGGGCGATGCCTTGCTGTTGGGCGAGCGCCGAATGCGCATCAGCCGTGTGTTGGTGCACGAACCTGACCGTGGTGCGGGCTTCATGAACTTCGCACCACGTGTGATGTTGAACGCGGCAGATTTACCTGCCACCGGTTTGGTGCAACCCGCCAGCCGTGTGACGTGGCGCTACGCCGTGGTGGGCGCTGAGGCTGCCACGCAAAACTTTTTAACCTGGGCGGAAACAGAGAGCAAAAAACCAGAAGTGCGCGGTGTGCGCGTCGAGTCACTCGAAGCGGGCCGCCCCGAAATGCGCCAAACCTTAGACCGTGCGGGCAAGTTTTTAAACCTGGTGGCACTGTTGGCTGCCTTACTCAGTGCTGTGGCCGTGGCGCTGGCGGCACGTGCGTTTGCAGCGCGTCATCTGGACGATTGCGCCATGCTGCGTGTGTTGGGTTTGAGCCAACGTCACATTGCTTGGGCCTACACCGCCGAGTTTGTGTGGGTGGGCATGTTTGCCAGCGGCATCGGACTGGCTTTGGGTTATGCCGTGCACTTGCTGTTTGTGAGCTTGCTCAAAGGCTTGGTGGACACCGTGTTGCCTGCACCCAGCGTGTGGCCGGTGGTGTACGGCTTGGGCACGGGCTTGACCTTGTTGTTGGCATTTGGTTTGCCCCCTGTGTTGCAACTGGCCAGCGTGCCTGCGTTGCGGGTGATGCGCCGTGATGTGGGCGAGCTCAAGGTCACCACACTCAGTGTGTGGGTCTTGGGCCTCGCAGGTTTTGCCGCGTTGTTGGTGGCGGTGAGTCGTGATTTGAAATTGGGCCTCATGGTGGTGGGGGGCTTTGCCGGTGCGGTGCTGCTGTTTGCCGGCATGGCATGGTTGGCTGTGTGGGTGCTGCGGCGCAGCGTTGTGGAAGGTGCTGCACCGCCTTGGCTGATGTTGGCCACACGGCAAGTGAGCGCGCGTCCCCTGTACGCCATGGTGCAGGTGAGTGCGTTGGCCGTGGGCTTGCTGGCTTTGGCATTGTTGGTGTTGCTGCGCACCGACCTGATCAGCAGCTGGCGCAATGTCACACCTGTGGATGCCCCCAATCGGTTTGTCATCAACATCCAGCCCACACAGGCGGAACCGTTTTTACAAACACTGCGCGATGCTGGGGTAAGCAAGCTCGATTGGTACCCCATGATCCGTGCGCGCTTGGTGGCTGTGAACGACACCACCGTCACGCCCGACAGCTACACCGACGAGCGCGCCCAGCGCTTGGTCGACCGTGAATTCAATGTGTCGTTCAGCGCAGCGGCACCCGAGCACAACACCGTGGTAGGTGGCGCTTGGACACGCGACGAGTCTGATGGTTTGAGCATTGAAGAGGGCATTGCCAAAACCTTGAAGCTCCAACTGGGCGACCGCTTACGCTTTGACATGGCCGGTGTGTTGCACGAAGCCCGCATCACCTCGGTACGCCGTGTGGACTGGACCTCCATGCGTGCCAACTTCTTTGTCATGTACCCCGTCAACCGCATGACCACGGGGGCGGGTTTTGACGTGCCCACCACGTACATCGCGGCATTTCGCGCCCCGCAACGGGTGGCGGGCCAAAGCTTTGACAACCAACTGGTACAGCGTTTTCCCAATGTCACCAACGTCGACATGGGGGCCGCGTTGAACCAAGTGCAAAGCGTGCTCGGCCAAGTGGTGAGCGCGGTGGAGTTTTTGTTCTTGTTCACCTTGGCTGCGGGCTTGGTGGTGTTGTTTGCAGCGGTCACTGCCACGCGTGAAGAACGTGCACGTGAATACGCGGTGTTGCGCGCCTTGGGTGCTTCTAACCAGTTGCTGTCGAAGGTGCAACGTGCCGAGTTGGCGGGCGTGGGGGCTTTAGCAGGGCTGCTGGCCACCAGCGTGGCCATGGCCATGGGCTGGGGCTTGGCGCGTTTTGCGTTTGAGTTTGCTTGGACAGCCAGCCCGTGGGTGCCGTTGCTCGGTGCCGTTGTTGGCGCTGCACTGGCCTTGGCCGCCGGGTGGTGGGGCTTGCGCGATGTGCTGCAACGTCCCGTGGTGCAGACGCTGCGCCAAGCATCCCACGTGTGATGGCGATGACGCCTGCGCAGTTTGTGCTTGCGGTTGAGCGCGCGTTCACGCCCTTGGCCGACGTGCCACGGGCGCACGCCATGCGCGCGTATTTGCTGAATCAATTTGAGTTTTTAGGCTTGCAAGCGCCTGTGCGTCGTCAAGCCGTTCGTGGCATTGGCAAGGTTCAGTGGCAAAGTGCCCAAGATTTATTGGCCGCTGCTGAGCTGTTGTGGCACAAACCTCAGCGTGAATTTCGCTACACCGCCATTGATCTGTTGCGCAAGCACAGCGACCTGCTCAGCGTGAGTGATCTGCCGAAGTTGCTGGAATTGCTGTTGCGCGACGCGTGGTGGGAAACCGTGGATGGATTGAGCGCCGTGATCGCGGCTGTGTTGCGTCAGGCGGTATTGGAAAAACCAAATGCAGCGAGTGTCATGGATGCTTGGCTGATTCATTCCAATTTCTGGGTACGGCGCTCTGCCATGTTGCACCAGTTGGGTTGGCGCTTAGACACCGACAGCACGCGCCTGTTTGCCTACGCACACCAGTTGGCAGATGAGAAAGAGTTTTTCATTCGCAAAGCCATTGGCTGGGCCTTGCGGGATTACGCACGTTGGAACCCGCAAGCTGTGACCGACTTTTTGGTGCAGCATCGCGACAGTTTGTCGAACCTGACTGTGCGCGAAGCGGCCAAGCACTTGCATCTGCCCTGATGCCAGAAGCCCGACAATCATCCCCATGCAAATAGAAGAAAAACCACCTTTTGACACGCCCTTTGAATGGCTGGGGGGCGAAGCGCGCGTGCGCGTGTTGGTCGAGCGCTTTTACGACTTGATGGATCTAGAGCCCGCCTATGCGGACCTGCGTGCCACGCACGGCCCTGATTTGGCCAATGCGCGTGAACGTTTGTTCATGTTCCTGTGTGGCTGGTTGGGTGGCCCGGACTACTACGTCGAAAAACATGGCCATCCACGTTTGCGCATGCGGCACATGCCGTTTGCCATTGGCATCAAAGAGCGCGACCAGTGGGTGGCGTGCATGGACCAAGCCATGGGCGAAACGCAGGTGCCGGAAGATTTACGGACGCGTTTGAAAAACAGCTTTTTTCAAACCGCCGATTGGATGCGTAACAAAGGCGTTTGAGTAGTTCACACGTTGCTGGGGCCGAGCAACACCACCAAGGCGCCTGCGCCACCGTCAGAGGGCTTGGCTTGCACAAAGGCCAGCACCTCATTTTTTTGGACCAACCAGCGTTGCACTTTGCTTTTGAGCACCGGCTCTTTGCCGGGCGAGCCCAAGCCTTTTCCGTGCACCACACGCACGCATCGCCAGCCCATGCGTTTGGCATCGCGCACAAATTGGCCCAATGCCTCGCGTGCCTCGTCGCTGCGTAAGCCATGCAGGTCGAGTTGGCCTTGCATGCTCCATTCGCCTTTGCGCAATTTGCGCGTCACATCGGTGCCAATGCCGGGACGTCGAAAACTCAGCTGATCGTCTACGTCAAGCAGGGTGCTCACATCAAACTCGTCGCTCATGCTCTCGACCAAAGCGGCTTGGTCGTCCAGCGCTTGTTGCAAAGGTCGTGCCGCAGGGCGTTGCGGCGTGGTCAGCACACGTGCTTTGGCTGCGAGGGGTTTGACCGCACCAACGGCATGGGTGAACAAATTGCGCTCAGCCTCTGCGCGGCGTTCGGCTTCGCGGCGCGCTTCTTCTGCAGCGGCCGCAGCCTGTGCGGCGGCGTTCACTTGTTTGCGAATGGCGCCCAAGTCTTGCAGTGATTTGGCTTTCATGGCGTTTGTTTGTCCAGCGTGACCGGTGCGGGTTGGGTTGACGTAGGTCTGAGTATATTTTTCAGCCGATGGGCTTGCCGAAATGAGGGGTTCGAACGAAGATATCTCTCCAAGCGTTTGTCTTGGGTTTCAGCACCCGAAAGGAGGCGTGATGATGCACAACAATTTTCATGACTTCACCGAGTTGTTTGCGCAATTGGGCTTACCCAACGAAGCGTCTGACATCCGTCATTTCATTCGCTTGCACTCGCCCTTGAACGCCTTGATCAGGCTCGAGGATGCCGACTTTTGGAGCCCTGCTCAGGCCGCGTTGCTGAAGGAAGAGCTGCTGGAAGATTCAGACTGGGCAGAAGTGATGGACCGCTTGAGCGTGGCACTGCGCGGTGCAACAACGGCCCTCAAGCTGTGACACGGCGTTTACAGCAGCCCCTCTTCGGCCATCGACAAATATTTACCCTGCGCCACGATGATGTGGTCACGCACGCCCACGTCAATCAAGGCCAGTGCCTCTTGCAAGGTGCGGGTGAGGGTCATGTCGGCCGGCGACGGTTTCACGGTACCTCCCGGGTGGTTGTGGGCCAACACCACGCCGTCAGCGCCCAAGGCTAAGGCGGTTTTGGCAACCTCACGTGGGTACACCATGGTTTGGGACAGCGAGCCACGAAACATGGGCTGGTAAGACAACAAGCGGTTGTGCGCATCCAGGAACAGCACCGCAAACACCTCGTGTTTGAGTTGCGCCAGTTCGAGCTGCAGGTATTGTTTGACGGCTTGGGGCGAGTTCATCACCGTGGTTTCGGTGAGTTCTTGGGTCAAGGCGCGGCGTGCCATTTCGAGCACGGCCACCAGTTGTGAGCGTTTGGCGTCACCACCCATGCCTTTGAAGGTTTTCAACTCTGCCGCACTGGCGTGAATCAAGCCCGCAAAACCCTTGAAACGGTCCAACAACTCTTGCGCCATGACAAACACGCTTTTTCCCTTGATGCCGGTGCGCAGAAACAAGGCCAGCAACTCGGTGTCGGTCAGGGCGGATGCCCCGTGTTTGAGCAGCTTTTCTCGGGGGCGCATCGCGGCGGGGAGCTGCTGAATCGACATGGGTTCGGTCATGGGGTTCCTCCGAGAGCTTTCTACAATAGGAGGCTAATCACAAAGAGTCCTATGACTGCATCCAACGCTCACCCTACCATCGGCCCCGCTTCTTTTTTAACGCTGCACTACCGGCTTTCGGGACCGCAGGGCGATGTCATCAATACGTTCAACGACAAACCTGCCACCTTGTCACTGGGATCGGGCGAGTTGTCGCCTGCGCTGGAGCAACGTTTGTTGGGTCTGGCCGAAGGGGCGCACACCACGTTTGAATTGGCCGCAGGCTTGGCCTTTGGTGAACGCAACCCCGACATGCAGCAATGGGTCAGCAAAAGCTTGCTCAAAGAATTTGGCGACCCCGACGAACAGTACAACGTGGGCGATGTCGTGCAGTTTCCTGCACCCACAGGCCAAGGCTCATTCGCCGGTGCCGTGCAACAAGTGACCGACGACGCGGTGCTGTTTGACTTCAACCATCCACTGGCCAACCAGCCCGTGACGTTTGAAGTGCAGGTCATTGGTATTTTGTAAAGCAGCGTCATGAGCCTTCAAGAAATCGTCTTGGCTGAACCGCGGGGCTTTTGTGCCGGGGTCGATCGCGCCATCGACATCGTGGACCGCGCTTTAGAAAAGTTTGGCGCGCCTGTGTATGTGCGTCACGAAATCGTGCACAACACCTTTGTGGTGAACGACCTCAAACAACGTGGCGCCATCTTCATCGAAGATTTGGCGGATGTGCCTGCCGGTGCCACCTTGGTGTTCAGTGCCCATGGCGTGCCCAAATCGGTTGAAGAAGAAGCCCAACGCCGTGGCTTCACCGTGTTTGATGCCACCTGCCCCTTGGTCACCAAGGTGCATGTGGAAGTGGCCAAGCTGCACAAAGAGGGCTACGAGTTCATCATGATCGGTCACAAAGGCCACCCAGAAGTGGAAGGCACCATGGGGCAACTGTTGGATGGCATTTACCTGGTCGAAGACGTGGCCGATGTGGCCCATGTGACGCCTAAACAAACCGAGCGTTTGGCGGTGGTGACGCAAACCACCCTCAGCGTGGACGATGCGGCACACATCACCGAGGCCGTGGTGGCACGTTTTCCCCAGATTCGCAAACCCAAGATGCAAGACATTTGCTACGCCACCCAAAACCGCCAAGACGCGGTGAAGGTGTTGAGCAACGAGGTGGAATTGGTCATCGTGGTGGGCAGCCCCACCAGTTCCAACAGCAACCGTTTGCGCGATGTGGCACAGCGCTCAGGCGCGCAAAGCTACATGGTCGACAACGCAGACGAGCTTCAAGAGGCTTGGTTCACTGGCGTCACCCGTGTGGGGTTGACTGCCGGCGCTTCGGCGCCCGACATCTTGGTGCAGCAAGTCATTGCCCGCATGCGCGCCTTTGGCGCTGTCTCTGTACGAACCCTGGATGGGGTTCAAGAAACCATCAAATTCCCGCTCCCCAAGGGGTTGAAGTAATTTTGGATACCTTGTTGCAGGTTCCGCATCGCGGAATATAATGCGGCCATGATCCATTCGTTTCTTTGTCCACATACGGAGGCGCTGTTTCACAGTCGTGCGGTTCCTCGTTTTAAAAACATTGAGCGCGTGGCACGAAGAAAATTGTTGCAGCTACATGCTGCAACAGACTTGACTAGCCTGCGAATTCCGCCTGGAAATATGTTGGAAGCCCTGAAGGGCGAGCGCATTAAGCAGCACAGCATACGCATCAACGCGCAATTGCGCATTTGTTTTGTATGGCGTGAAGACGGCGCACACCAAGTTGAAATTGTCGACTATCACTAGGAGTAAAAGTCATGACTAAATTACTCGATGAAATTCACCCTGGTGAAATCTTGTTAGAAGATTTCATGAAGCCAATGGGTATCTCTGCGCGCCAACTGGCGGCTGACATTGATGTATCCCCGAGCCGGATCAGTGATGTGGTGAATGGTGTTCGTCCCATCACAGCTGATACCGCTTTGCGTTTGGGTTTGTTTTTCAAAATGGACCCACGTTTTTGGATGAACTTGCAATCGGAATTCGACATGCGTGTGGCTTCGCGCACCTTGCACGACAAGATTGCACCCCGTATTCGCGTATTCCAACACGCTACTGTTTAAATAACCCCCTAAGAAAATCTCATGCTCGACATCAACCAACTGCGCCGCGATCTGCCCAGCGTCATTGCCAAACTCGAAACCCGTAAAAAGCCCCAAGCGTTTTTGAATGTCGAGGCCTACCAAGCGCTCGAGGCAGAGCGTAAAACCTTGCAAACGCGCACCGAAGAATTGCAAGCCAGTCGTAACGCGCTGTCCAAACAAATTGGCATGCTCAAAGCCAAAGGCGAAAGTGCCGATGGCGTGATGGCGCAAGTGGCCGACATCAAAACCGAACTCGACACCTCGGCCGTGCGTTTGGATGCTTTGCAAGCCGAATTGCAAACCTTGCTGTTGGCCGTGCCCAACCTGCCGCACGACAGCGTGCCGGTGGGTGAAGACGAACACGGCAACGTGGTGTTGCGCAGCTGGAGCCCGACCGGTACCGAGCCTGCGGCTTTGGGCTTCGCGCCCAAAGACCACGTGGATTTGGGCGAGCCCTTGGGTCTTGATTTTGAAATGGGCGTCAAGCTCTCTGGCTCACGCTTCACGGTTATGAAGGGCCAGATTGCTCGCCTGCACCGTGCGCTCGCGCAGTTCATGCTGGATGTGCAAACCCAAGAACACGGCTACACCGAGTGCTACACGCCGTACATCGTCAATGCCGATAGCCTCAAGGGCACAGGCCAACTGCCCAAGTTTGAAGAAGACTTGTTTGCTGCCAAGAAAGGCGGTCAAGAAGGCGAAGCCACCAGCGAAAGCACGGCCTTGTATTTGATTCCCACCAGCGAAGTGCCGTTGACCAACTTTGTGCGCGATGTGGTGTTGGCCGAGAGCGAGTTGCCCATCAAGTTGACTGCGCATACACCTTGCTTCCGTTCAGAAGCCGGCAGTGCAGGGCGCGACACCCGCGGCTTGATTCGCCAGCACCAGTTCGACAAAGTGGAGATGGTGCAAATCGTTCACCCCGACAAGAGCTACGAAGCCTTGGAGCAAATGACCGCGCATGCAGAAGCTGTTTTGCAAAAACTTGGCTTGCCTTATCGCGTGATGGCTCTGTGTACGGGCGACATGGGCTTTGGTGCGACCAAGACACACGACCTGGAGGTGTGGTTGCCTGCGCAAAACACCTACCGTGAAATCAGCTCGGTGTCGAACTGCGAAGCCTTCCAAGCGCGTCGTTTGCAAGCGCGTTTCAAAAACGCGCAAGGCAAAAACGAACTGGTACACACCTTGAACGGTTCAGGCCTCGCCGTTGGTCGCACGCT
>JBPCSU010000218.1:0-3033 GCA_051006815.1 Limnohabitans sp. | reverse complement strand
CAGGGCAAGGGACATTCGGCCACATCGGTCAAATCGCCCATGGGGGTGTGGACCACCACTTGGTTGTTCACCTCACGCAAGGTGGCTGGCGTGAACACACCGTGGCCAATGAACTCGGCGACAAAGCGTGTGGCGGGGCGGTGATACAGCGTGTAAGCGTCGTCCCATTGGTGCAGACGGCCCTCAGACATAACGCCAATCACATCGCCAATGGCAAACGCTTCCATTTGGTCGTGCGTCACAAACAAGGCGGTGGTTTGGGCTTCTTTCAAAATGCCGCGCACCTCCAATGCCAAGCGCTCGCGCAGTTCGACATCGAGGTTCGAAAACGGTTCGTCCAGCAACAGCAGTTGCGGCTTGGGCGCCAAGGCACGGGCCAAGGCCACGCGCTGTTGCTGACCGCCCGACAGCTCGTGCGGATAACGCTCGGCGCTGCTGGCCAAACCGACCAAGGCCAACACCTCGCGCACACGCGCTTCGCGCTCGGCACGCGAATGTTTGTGCAACCCAAAACCCACGTTGTCTTGCACGCTCAAGTGCGGGAACAAAGCGTAGTCTTGAAACACCATGCCAATGCGACGCGCTTCCGGCGCCACATGCACCGCGGTGCTGCTGACCACCGATTGCGCCAATCGAATTTCGCCCGCGCTGGCATGCTCTAGCCCGGCCACGGCGCGCAACAAGGTGGTTTTGCCGCAGCCCGAGGGGCCAATCAACACGCCCATCTCGCCCGCACGCAGGCCCAAGCTGACACGGTCCACCGACGGACGGGTACGCTCGGGGTAGCTGACAGAAAGCTGGGCGACATCTAAAAACATGGCGCCATTGTAGAGACGCCCTCGCCTTCGGCCTCCCTACAATGCCGCATGGTTTTTAGCTCACGTGGGTTGGTTCGCGGCGTCTTGTTGGTGTTGGCACTGCTGTTGGCATTGCCCGTGTTGACCGTGCTCGCGTCATGGGCGCAATGGAACAGCGACTCGACCAGCATCTTGGCTGAGATGACCCGCACCGTACTGCCCGACTACGTGGGCACCTCGTTGGGCTTGTGCGTGCTGGTGAGTTTGGGCGTCATCAGCATGGGCACGGTGTCTGCTGCTGCGGTGACTTTGTTCGACTTTCCCATGCGCCGCACGTTGGAGTGGGCGCTGTTACTGCCCTTGGCCATGCCCGCTTATGTGGTGGCCTACGCGTACACCGACTATTTGCAATTCAGTGGTCCGCTGCAAACCGGCATCCGCGCGGCACTGGGGGTGGAAGGCCGGGTGTTCCCCGAAGTGCGCAATGTGTGGGGCGCTGCCTGCGTGTTCACACTGGCGCTGTACCCGTATGTGTATTTGCTGGCACGCACCGCACTGTCTGAACGTGCCAACCATTTGATGGAAGCCGCACGCTTGCTGGGCGCGCCGTTGTCGCGTCGCATCATGCACGTGGCCCTGCCACTCGCGCGCCCCGCCATTGCTGCTGGCACCGCCTTGGCCCTGATGGAAACCCTGGCCGACTTTGGCGTGTCAAGCTACTTCGGAATTCAAACCTTCACCGCCGGTATTTACAAAGCTTGGCTGGTGATGGACAACCGCATTGCCGCCGCGCAACTGGCCACCTTGCTGTTGGTGGTGGTGGTGGTTTTGTTGGCCACCGAGCAACGCGCGCAATCGCGCTTGCGTTTTGCCACGGCGCGTGCCGATCGCCACAGCAGTGAATCGCAGCCCTTGAAGCTGCGCGGCCTGTCCGCCGCCTTGGTGTGGACCTTGTGCGTGCTGCCCGTGTTGTGCGGGTTTGTGTTGCCGGTGCTGTTCATGTTCCGTGCACTGCTGCAAGGGGATGGGGTGGTCGACTTGCCATGGGCGCGCTTCATGCAATGGTCACTCACCAGTTTGTCGTTGGGCGGCATGACGGCGCTGCTTGCCGTCGGTGCAGCCTTGCTGCTGGCAGCGCAAGCACGCTTGCACCCCAACTGGTTGACGCGCCAAGTCATGGGCGTGGTGAGCCTCGGTTACGCCGTGCCCGGCGCGGTGATTGTGGTGGGCTTGCTGTTGCCTGTGGGCTGGGTGCAAGCCACCTGGCCGCAATCGGGCGTGGGCTTTTGGCTCACCGCCACGGTGCTGGGCTTGGTGTGGGCTTACTTGGTGCGCTTTGTGGCGGTGGCTTTGCAATCGGTGCAAAGTGGCTATGCCCGTGTACCGGCCTCGTTGGACGACAGCGCGCGCATGTTGGGCACATCGGGCTTTTCGTTGGTGCGCCATGTGCATTGGCCTTTGCTGCAAAAACCAGTGGCTGCCGCCACTTTGCTGGTGCTGGTCGATGTGATGAAAGAGTTGCCCGCCACATTGGTGCTGCGCCCGTTCAACACCGACACCCTCGCAGTCATGGCCTACCAACTGGCACGTGACGAACGCTTGGGGGAGGCTGCGCTGCCTTCTCTCGCGCTGGTGCTGGTGGGTTTGTTGCCCGTCATCTTGCTCAGCCGCACCCTGCGCCGTCACTGAGACGCCCACGAAAAACTGCACCTCTGACAGGGGCATTTGATCCATATCAAATGATAATGATTCGCATTTGATGTACACTTCGTCCAAACTTTTCAACTTGGAGTCGCCCCATGCGTCGCACCCTCACCGTTTTGTCTTTGGCCATTTCAGCCGTGTCGGCTGGCTTATTCAGCGCGTCTGCCTTGGCGGAGGAACCCGTCATCAACCTGTACTCCGCGCGCCATTACCCCACCGATGAAGCGCTCTACAGCGACTTCACCAAAGCCACGGGCATCAAGATCAACCGCGTGGACTCTGACGACGCTGGCATCATCGCCCGCCTCAAAGCCGAAGGCTCGGCCTCGCCCGCCGATGTGATCTTGTTGGTCGACGCCGCGCGTTTGTGGAAGGGCGAAGTGGATGGCATGTTCTTGCCTATCAAATCCAAAACCTTAGAGACCGCCGTGCCGGCCCAACTGCGCGCCAAACCCACCGACGACGGTGGCACCGCTTGGTTCGGCTTGTCCACACGTGCCCGCGTGGTGGTGTACGACAAGCTCAAAGTCAA
>JBPCSU010000217.1:0-4993 GCA_051006815.1 Limnohabitans sp. | reverse complement strand
GCGTGCGCCGACACGTGCCACCAACAAGTTCATTGCCATGCTGGGCGCCACGCCTGTGAGCATGCCTGTGCCACAAGTGGGTGATGCCTTGTCCAAAGGCGTGATTGACGGTGCCGTGGTGCCTTACGAAGTGGTGCCTGCCGTGAAGATCCAAGAGTTGGTGAAGTTCCACTCGGAGACCGATCCTGCAGAACCTGCGTTCTACACCTCGGTGTTCATTTTTGCGATGAACCAAGCCAAGTACGACTCCTTGCCTGCTGACCTGAAGCGCGTCATCGATCGCAACAGCGGTCAAGGCTTGTCGGGCATGGCCGGTAAAGCTTTCTTGGAAGCCGATGCCGAAGGCAAGAAAACGACGACCAAAAACACGGTCAACGTGATTCCCAAAGCCGAGTTGGAAAACTGGAAAAAGTTGGCACAACCTTTGTTCGACTCATGGGTGTCTGACATGAACGCCAAGGGCCAAAACGGCAAGCAAATGCTGGACGGTGCACGCGCACTGATTGCCAAGCACGCGGGCGGCAAGTAAAGCGTTTCACGCTTCCAAACAAAGGGGCCCTGGTGGCCCCTTTGTCATGGTGGATCGCGCGGGGTGGTTACTCGTCAGCGCTGGCGCTCCAGCGTTCGTTCCAGGCGTGTTCAATTTGACGGCGGTCACGCTTGGTGGGACGGCCGTGTTCGATGCTGCGTGCAGGTTCGTGGGCCAAGCGGTTTTGCTCGGCTTGTTTGGCACGCAAGGCGATGCTCTCAGGCGTTTCTTCGTACAGCTGTTGCGCCACAGGGGCAGGGCCACGCACCGCGCTGATGCCTTTGACCCAGATGGTTTTGGTCACGTAGCCTTGTCGCACGGTGAGGGTGTCGCCCACTTTCACCTCGCGGGCAGGTTTGACGTCTTGACCGTTGATTTGTACACGGTGCTTGGTGACTTCCTCACACGCCAAGCTGCGGGTTTTGTAAAACCGCGCGGCCCATAGCCATTTGTCGATGCGCAGGCTGTCCATGCTCAGTGCGACAGCACGTCCAACACACGTGTCAGATCGTGCCCTGTGTAGGTGGGCTTAGGCCCAATGGCTTCGTGTGGCAAGCGCTGTCGATTCACCCACAGGGTGCGGAAGCCAAACCAGGTGGCGCCCAGGGCGTCCCAGCCGTTGCTGGAGACAAACAAGATGTCTGGCTTCTCGGCGTGCAGGGTCTGTTGCACCAAGCCATAGGCTTCGGGCGAGGTTTTGAACAAACGAATGGCATCGACCGAGATCACATGGTCGATCACGTCATTCATGCCGGCGCTGGTCACCGCCGTTTTCAGCATGTCGGGGCTGCCGTTGGACAAGATGGCTGTGGCAATGCCGCGTTGCTTCAAGGCTTGCAACACGCCCAGGTTTTCAGGGAAGGGCGTGAGCTTGGCGTATTGCCCCATCAATGCGTCGACGTTTGCAGGATGTGCCTCGAGTTGAAAGCGCGCCAGCGTGTAGAGCAGCGCGCTGCGGGTGATGTCCCAAAACGATTGGTAATAACGGCTGCCTTCTGCACGGTGCGGGTCAGACATCGTGATGAGCCGCGTGTAGTCAATCTGCTTGTCGCGCCACAGCACCGAGATGGCCGCGCCTTGCCCAGGGTACAGCTGCTCGGCCAAAGCCCCGATCGAATACACATCGAACAAGGTGCCATAGGCATCGAACACCACCGCTTGAATGGCCATGGGTTTAGCTTTCGTGGGGCATCAAGCAGCACTTGTCGCCACTGGCCGGGCGTTCAATCGTGATGCGGTGGATGTTGGGCAACGCACCTTTGAGGTCGTTGTAAATAAAAGCACACAGGTTCTCGAGTGTGGCGGGGCCGATGCCGGGCACCTCATCGAGAAAGTGGTGGTCCAGTTTTTCGCGCACTTTTTCGACTTCTTGACGCAGAAACGCCAGGTCCATCATCATGCCGGACTCGGGGTCGGGCTTGCCTGCAAGGGTCACCTCAGCGTGGTACGTGTGGCCATGAATGCGCAGGCTGCCGGCTGCATCAATCTTGCGGCGCAGGGTGTGGGCGGCTTCAAAGTAGAAGCGTTGGCTGAGTTCAAATTTCATCGGATGCCAATCAACTTATGGGTTTGCAAGCTCAGGCGCCAACGCGGGTGCGCTTGGCAGTAGGCCACAGCGGCGGCGGTGTTGGCCGCTGCATTGGGTCCGTCCATGGGCTGCAAATAGAAGTTTTCAAAGTTCAAAGATTCATACAGTGCGGGCTCGGCGCCGACTTGCGGAAACACCAGTTTCAGTTCTTGGCCTGCGTTCACCACGCGTTGGCTACCGGCTTTGGGGCTCATGCACAACCAGTCGATGCCGGGGGGCGGTTGCACCGTGCCATTGGTTTCTACTGCAATGCGAAAGTCCAAGGCGTGCAAGGCTTGCACCAAGGCTTCATCTACTTGCAACAAGGGCTCGCCACCGGTCAGCACCACCAAGCGGTGTGCGTGGTCAGTGGTGGGCCAAAACCCTGCAATGGCAGCAGCCAAGTCGTGGGCGCTTTCAAACTTGCCACCGTGCGTGCCGTCGGTGCCGACAAAGTCGGTGTCGCAGAACTGGCAAATGGCCGTGCTGCGGTCTTCTTCGCGGCCGCTCCACAAATTGCATCCGGCAAAGCGACAAAACACGGCGGGATGCCCTGCATTGGCGCCTTCACCTTGCAAGGTGTAGAACATTTCTTTCACGCTGTACGTCATGGCGTTATTTTCGCAGCAAGTTACATGTCACCTTTTTGTGGGCCAATAGGGGCATGACAACCGCTGCACAACCTCTTTCACACACCTTCGCACCTACAGGTGAACTGCGCGTCGCCATCAACGTGGGCAACCCCATTCTGGCCAGGCGCCACCCAGATACTGGCGCACCTGAAGGCGTCTCGATTGATCTAGCCACCCAGCTGGCCCAACGCTTGGGCGTGCCGCTGAAATTGGTGGTGTTTGAGGCAGCCAGCCAATCGGTCAACGCGGTCACGACCGACGAGGCCGATGTGGGCTTTTTTGCCATCGACCCGTTGCGTGGGGCTGCCATCGCGTTCACCGCACCGTATGTGTTGATTGAGGGGGCGTATTTGGTCAAGCAAGCGTCGCCGTTGCACAGCAACGACGAGGTGGACCGCGTGGGCCACACCATCGTGGTGGGCAAGGGCAGTGCTTACGATTTGTATTTGAGCCGTGAAATCAAGCACGCAGCGTTGGTGCGCAGCCCCACTTCGCCCGAAGTGGTGAACTTCTTTTTGGCGCACGGCCACGATGTGGCGGCGGGTGTGAAACCCCAACTCGAAGCTGAGTTGCCGGGCAACCCGGGGTTGCGCATGTTGCCCGGACACTTCATGGTCATCCACCAAGCCATGGGTTTGCCCAAGAACCGAGGGGACGAAGCTGCTGCCTATTTGCACCAGTTTGTGGAAGACATGAAAGCCACGGGGGTGGTGGCACAAGCCATGAAGCGCCACCACATCGAGGGCGCCACACTGGCACCCCCAGCTTCAGGCGCCTGACAGCGTGGGGTAGTCGGTGTAGCCGGCTTCGCCTCCGCCGTACAAGGTTTTGGTGTCCAAGACGTTGAACGGGCCGCCGGCACGCAGGCGTGCCACCAAGTCTGGGTTGGCAATGAAAGGGCGGCCAAAAGCCACCAAGTCGGCGCCTTCGGACACCGCTTTCTCTGCCAACTTCAAGTCGTAGCCGTTGTTCAGCATCCAAGCAGCTTGACCGCCTGCGGCTTGGTAGGCGGCTTTGAGTGCCGCGTATACAAAGGGGCGGTCGGGCAATTCGCGTGGGCCGCCTGTGGCGCCTTCGATGATGTGGATGAAAGCCAACTTCATGGGCGCGAGTTGGCGAACCACGTAGTCAAACAAAGCTTGCGGTTCCGCATCGATCACGTCGTTCGCAGGCGTCACGGGGGACAAGCGAATGCCGGTGCGTGCTGCGCCAATGGCATCAGTCACCGCACGCACCACTTCCAACAAGAAGCGGGCGCGGTTTTCGATGCTGCCGCCGTAGTCGTCAGTGCGGTCGTTGCTGCCGGTTTTCAGAAATTGGTCAATCAAGTAGCCATTGGCGGCATGAATTTCCACTCCATCAAACCCTGCATCGATGGCGTTGCGCGCGGCGTGTGCGTAATCGCGCACGATGTCTGGAATCTCTTCTGCTGCGAGCGCGCGTGGCATGGAGGTGTCGACAAAGCTGGCGACACCGTTGTCGAGCAACACGGTTTTGGTTTTGGCACGAATGGCCGAAGGGGCAACCGGTGCTGCATTGTGTGGTTGCAAGCTGGTGTGCGACACACGACCGACGTGCCAGAGTTGCACCACGATTTTTCCGCCAGCATCGTGCACCGCTTGTGTGACGGGTTTCCATGCGTCGATCTGCGCTGTGCTGTACAGACCGGGAACATCGGCATAGCCTTGCCCTTGCTGTGTGATGGCCGTGGCTTCAGAGATGATCAACCCTGCACTCGCGCGTTGGCTGTAGTACTTCGCCATCAGCAGTGTTGGAACCGCGTGGGGCGCGCGGTTGCGGGTGAGGGGAGCCATCACCACGCGGTTGGACAAATGCAGGTTGCCGCAGGTGAAAGAGTCAAACAAGGTGGTCATGGGTTGATTTCTATCCGTTGAAAAAAGGGTGCTGTTTAACTATAGATGAGGCGACTGCCAGATGATTCAAGCCGATGCACGAAAATACAGCAACAGATGAGGAAAACAGCATGGTAGACGTGGTGATGGATGTGTTGACAACGCAAACGCTGTCGAATGTGCAGACCGTGTTGGAGATTGCCGGCACAGTGGCCTTTGCCTTGTCGGGCGTGATCGAGGCTGCGCGCAAAAAACTCGATGCCGTGGGTGTGTGTGCCGTGGCGAACGTGGCAGCGTTCGGTGGTGGCACCTTGCGTGACGTGTTGCTAGACCGCCGCCCATTGTTTTGGATTGAGCAGTCTTGGTATCTGTGGGCGGTGCTGGTGTTGTGCGTGGTGGCCATGTTTCTGAT
>JBPCSU010000216.1:0-4412 GCA_051006815.1 Limnohabitans sp. | reverse complement strand
GCGATTGACTCGGTTGAAGACATGAAGATTTTGTTCAACGAAATTCCGTTGGACAAGGTGTCGGTCTCCATGACCATGAACGGCGCTGTGTTGCCCGTGCTGGCAGGCTATGTGGTGTCAGCGGAAGAGCAGGGCGTGAGTCAAGACCTGTTGAGCGGAACCATTCAGAACGACATTCTGAAAGAGTTCATGGTGCGCAACACCTACATCTACCCGCCCGAGCCGTCGATGAAGATCATTGGCGACATCATTGGCTACACCGCCAAGCACATGCCCAAGTTCAACTCGATCTCGATTTCGGGTTACCACATGCAAGAGGCGGGTGCCAACCAAGCCTTGGAATTGGCCTTCACCTTGGCCGACGGCAAAGAGTATGTGAAGACGGCCATCGCCTCCGGCTTGGATGTCGACGCCTTTGCCGGCCGCTTGTCGTTCTTCTGGGCGGTGGGCATGAACTTCTATTTGGAAATCGCCAAGATGCGCGCCGCTCGTTTGCTGTGGTGCCGCATCATGAAGGGCTTTGACGCCAAGAACCCGAAGAGCTTGATGTTGCGCACGCACAGCCAAACCTCGGGCTGGTCACTCACCGAGCAAGATCCCTACAACAACGTGGTGCGCACCACCATCGAAGCGATGGCGGCGGTGTTTGGTGGCACGCAATCGTTGCACACCAATTCGTTTGATGAAGCCATTGCGTTGCCCACGGAGTTCTCGGCACGCATTGCGCGCAACACACAGCTCATCATTCAAGAAGAAACCCACATCACCAACGTGATCGACCCATGGGCGGGTTCTTACATGATGGAGTCGCTCACCCAAGAAATGGCCGACAAGGCCTGGGCCATCATCGAAGAAGTCGAAGCCATGGGCGGCATGACCAAAGCCGTGGACAGCGGCTGGGCCAAGTTGAAGATCGAAGCGGCTGCGGCTGAAAAGCAAGCGCGCATTGACTCGGGCAAAGACGTCATCGTCGGCGTGAACAAATACAAGTTGACCAAAGAAGACCCGATTGAAATCTTGGCCATCGACAACGTCAAAGTGCGTGACGGTCAGATCGAACGCTTGAAGCACATCAAAGCCACACGCGACACCGCCAAGGTGGAAGCCGCGTTGGCCGCTTTGACGGAAGCCGCTGAAACCGGCGAAGGCAACTTGCTCGACTTGTCGATCAAAGCGATTCGTTTGCGCGCCACCGTGGGTGAGGTGAGCGATGCGTTGGAAAAAGTTTTCGGCCGCCATCGTGCCGATACGCAAAAGGTGACCGGTGTGTACGCTGCTGCTTACGATTCAGCCGAAGGCTGGGACCAACTGAAAAAAGAAATCAGCGAATTCGCTGATGCACAAGGCCGTCGTCCTCGCGTGATGATCGCCAAGCTCGGTCAAGACGGTCACGACCGTGGCGCCAAAGTGGTGGCCACTGCCTACGCCGACTTGGGCTTTGATGTGGACATGGGCCCCTTGTTCCAAACCCCAGAAGAGTGCGCTCGCCAAGCAATTGAAAACGACGTGCACGCTGTGGGCGTGTCCACCCTTGCAGCGGGTCATAAAACGCTGGTGCCCGCCATCATTGCCGAGTTGAAGAAGCAAGGTGCGGACGACATCATCGTGTTCGTCGGCGGTGTGATTCCGCGTCAAGATTACGAGTTCTTGTACGAGTCAGGTGTCAAAGGCATTTACGGCCCTGGCACTCCCATTCCTGCCAGCGCAAAAGACGTGCTGGAGCAAATCAAAAAGGCCGTTGGGTGACACCTGAGCAGTTGCTCAGTGGCTTGCTGCAGGGGCCTGCGCCCGTGCAGCGACGTGCAATGGCCAAAGCCATCACCTTGCTGGAGTCCACGCGTGCGGACCACCGCACTTTGGCGGATGAGTTGCTCACCGCCATGCTGCCGCACACCGGGCAATCGTTTCGCTTGGGTATCAGCGGTGTGCCGGGTGTGGGTAAGTCCACCTTCATCGAAGCCTTGGGTTTGTATTTGATCAAGCAGGGTCACCGTGTGGCTGTGTTGGCGGTCGACCCCTCGTCTAGCGTGTCGGGTGGTTCTATCTTGGGTGACAAAACCCGCATGGAGCATTTGTCTGTGCACCCCGATGCCTACATTCGCCCCAGCCCTTCGAGCGGCACCTTGGGTGGCGTGGCTGAGAAAACACGTGAATCGATGTTGGTCTGCGAAGCCGCAGGCTACGACGTGGTGATTGTGGAAACCGTGGGGGTGGGCCAAAGCGAAACCGCCGTGGCCAACATGACCGACATGTTTTGTTTGCTGCAATTGCCCAATGCGGGCGACGATTTGCAAGCCATCAAAAAAGGGGTGATGGAGCTGGCCGATTTGGTGGTCATCAACAAGTCGGACATTGACTTGAATGCCGCCACCCGTGCCGAAGCGCAAATCACCAGTGCGTTGCGTTTGCTGGGCATGCACGGCAACCCCGACAACATGCACCACAACGAGACGCAGTGGCACCCCCAAGTGGTCAAAATCAGCGCGTTGCTGAGCCAAGGCGTGGATGCTTTTTGGACCGCTGTCAGCGAATTCAAGGGACTGCAAGTCAACAATGGACGCTTTGGCATACGCCGTCAACAACAAGCGCTGGCGTGGATGTGGGAACGCATCGACGCTGGTTTGAAACAAACTTTTCGGGCGCAGCCGCGTGTGCAAGCGCTGTTGCCTGATTTGAGCCAACAAGTGGGTGCGGGGCAGCTGGCTGCTTCCACCGCGGCAAGACAGCTGCTCAGTGCATACCAGGCACAGGGCTGAATGTGAAATCTTCCTGGAGTAAAGAAAGAGCAACCATGCAAGACATCATCGAACAACTGGAACAAAAGCGCGCTGCGGCTCGCTTGGGTGGCGGCCAAAAGCGCATTGACGCGCAGCACGCCAAAGGCAAACTCACTGCCCGTGAGCGCATTGAGGTGTTGCTCGACGAAGGCACTTTCGAAGAGTGGGACATGTTCGTGGAGCACCGTTGCACCGACTTCGGCATGGCTGACAACAAGATTCCAGGCGACGGCGTGGTCACGGGCTACGGCATGATCAACGGCCGTTTGGTGTTTGTTTTCAGCCAAGACTTCACGGTCTACGGTGGTGCGTTGTCTGAAACGCATGCCGAGAAGATTTGCAAAATCATGGACCAAGCCATGAAGGTCGGCGCACCTGTGATCGGCTTGAACGACTCAGGCGGTGCCCGTATTCAAGAAGGCGTGGCTTCACTCGGTGGTTACGCCGAGGTGTTCCAACGCAACGTCATGGCCTCTGGCGTGGTGCCTCAGATCAGCATGATCATGGGCCCCTCCGCAGGTGGCGCGGTGTACTCACCTGCGTTGACCGACTTCATCTTCATGGTCAAAGACACGTCCTACATGTTCGTGACAGGTCCTGAAGTGGTGAAGACCGTGACGCACGAAGAAGTGACGGCTGAAGAGCTGGGCGGCGCCATCACACACACCACCAAGAGCGGTGTGGCAGACATGGCCTTTGAGAACGACGTGGAAGCCTTGCTCATGCTGCGTCGCCTCTACAACTACCTGCCTCTGAACAACAAAGAAAAAGCGCCTGTGCGCCCCAGCGGTGATCCCGTGGACCGCATGGACATGAGTTTGGACACCTTGGTGCCAGACAACCCCAACAAAGCCTACGACATGAAAGAGCTCATCGTCAAAACCGTGGACGATGGCGACTTTTTCGAGCTGCAACCCGACTATGCCAAAAACATCCTCATCGGCTTTGCCCGCATGGAAGGCCAAACCGTCGGCATCGTGGCCAACCAACCCTTGGTGTTGGCCGGCTGCTTGGACATCAAGAGCTCCATCAAAGCCGCACGTTTTGTACGTTTCTGCGATGCGTTCAACATCCCTGTTGTGACCTTTGTGGACGTGCCTGGCTTCATGCCCGGTACCTCACAAGAGTACGGCGGCATCATCAAGCACGGTGCCAAGTTGCTGTACGCGTATGCCGAGTGCACGGTGCCAAAAATCACCGTCATCACACGCAAGGCCTACGGCGGTGCGTATGACGTGATGGCCTCTAAGCACTTGCGCGGTGACGTGAACTTTGCTTGGCCCAATGCCGAAATCGCGGTGATGGGTGCCAAGGGTGCGGTGGAAATCATCTTCCGTGAAGACAAAGGCGATCCAGAAAAACTGGCCGCCAAAGAAGCCGAATACAAAGCCCGTTTTGCCAACCCCTTCGTGGCTGGCGCACGCGGCTTCATCGACGACGTGATTCAACCGCACGAGACACGCAAGCGCATCTGCCGCTCGCTCGTGATGTTGAAAGACAAGAAGATCGACAACCCATGGCGCAAGCACGGCAATATTCCGCTCTAAGCAGCTAGGAGAAGAAGAACATGTTTACAAAAATTCTGATTGCAAACCGAGGCGAAATCGCTTGCCGCGTCATCGCCACCGCTCACAA
>JBPCSU010000215.1:0-3470 GCA_051006815.1 Limnohabitans sp. | reverse complement strand
CAACCTTGAGGATGCCGTATGAGTTCAACCTTTGCTCCCCATTTGTCGCATGTCGGTGTCTCGTGTTTCGACATCGATCACATGATTGATTTCTACACTTCTGTGTTCGACCTCAAGCTGACCGACAAGGGGCCAGGCTTTACGTTCCCGTTTATGTTGGCCTTCTTGAGTTCCAACCCAAGCCAGCACCACCAATTGGCCTTGGCGCAAAACCGGCCTGAAGGCGCACCGAGCACAGTGATGCAGCTGTCATTCAAAGTCAACACGTTGGATGATTTGCGTGAAGCGCGTGATCGCGCCTTGCACAAAGGCGCGACCAAAATGCGTGGCTTGAACCATGGCAACGCGATTTCTATTTACTTCATGGACCCCGAGGAGAACACCGTCGAGGTGTATTTCGACACCCCTTGGTACGTGGCCCAACCGCATGGAGATCCGTTGGATTTAGAAAAGTCAGATGCAGAGATTTGGGCTGAGACGGAAAGAATCGTGCGTGCAGATCCGACGTTCATGACGGTTGAGGCGTGGGCTGAGAAAGTTTTTAAATCACATTGAGGTAATGCAAATAAAAAAGGCCCACACTGTGTGGCCTTTTTTCTGCAACGCGTTGATTATTTCGCTTTGCGTGCTTTGTCCACTGCAGCGTACATCTCGCCCACGATGGGGCCGAGGTCGTGGGTGTATTTTTCAATCACGGGTTTTGAACGCTCACGCAACTTGGCGATTTCTTCTGGGGGCAATTCAAACACGGTCATGCCTTTGCGCTTGATTTCGGCCAGCACCTTGGCGGCTTCGTCACGGGCAATCTTGCGTTGGTACACCGCTGTTTCTTGTGCGCTTTCACGCATCAGTTTTTGCTCGGCAGGTGTCAGCTTGTCCCAGAACTTTTTGCTCACCACCACGGCTTGGGGTGTGTACATGTGGTTGGTGATGGTCAGGTACTTGGACACTTCGTCAAACTTGCTGTCCAAGATGTTGAGCAAGGGGTTGGTCATGCCGTCAATGGCACCTTGTTCCAACGCGGTGTAGGTTTCGGTGAAAGCCATGGGCACAGGGGAGGCGCCCAACGACTTCATGAAGTCCACGTAGATGGGCGTGGGGATGACGCGCATCTTCATGCCTTTGAAGTCATCGGCTTTGGCGATGGGTTTTTTGCCAGTGTGCACTTGGCGGTAGCCCAAGTCCCAGTAGGCCAAACCGACCAAGCCTTTTTCTTGCAGTTTGTCCAACAGCTTTTGACCCACCGGGCCGTCTGACACCGCATCGGCTTCGCGTGTGTTGTTGAACAAGAAAGGGAAATCAAAGATAGCCATTTCTTTGGCCACGCCGGCCAACAGGCTGGCGTTCATCACCGTCATCTCTACGGTGCCACCTTGCATGGCCGAGACGGTTTGTAAATCTGGGCCCAAAGCACCACCGGGGAAGGCTTGCACTTTGAATTTGCCATTGGTCTTTTTGGCCATCAGTTCGGCGAACTTTTCGACGCCCAGCACTTGGGGGTGGCCCTTGTTGCTGGCGGATGGGAACTTGACAGTGCGGGCTTCAAAGTCGGCCGCTTGCGCCAGGTGGCCGACGGCGAGTGCAGCGGTCAACAATGACAAAGAAAAAATACGACGTACTGGGTTCATGGGATGTCTCCGTGAGGGGGTTGAACGAACAAGGTGTGCGGTTTGCATGGAGATGGACTGTAGGTGGGGGTGTGCAAGCATTCAAGAGGTGCTTGACTTGCTTTGACCGATTAGCGGACAATGGTGTCCGAAAGGCGGTGATATCTATGGTTTCTCCTAATGCCTCTGCATTGGTCTCTACTTCCAGCATCAAAGAGTTCCCGATTGATTCGGCAGACCTGATCGTGGGGGTGGGGCGTGTGTTGGCGGTGGTGGAAGCGTTCAACGACGAATATGGCCGCATGACCGTGACGCAAGTGGCCGAACGCACGGGCATTCCTCGTACCGCCACCCGCCGCTACCTGCTGAACCTGTGTCACTTTGGCTATGCCGATACCGATGGCAAGTTTTATTGGTTGACGGCCCGCGTGTTGCGCCTGGGGCAAAGCTATTTAGATGGGGCGCGTTTGCCGCGGTTGGTGCAGCCGTTTATTCAGCGTTTGGCCATGACATCGGGCGAAACCGTCAACGTGTCGGTGCTCGATGGGCATGAGCTGGTGTATGTGGCGCGCAGCAACAGTCCGCGTGTGGTGTCGATTGGTTTTTATGCCGGTGCACGTGTGCCAGCGCATGTGGTGGGGGCGGGGCCGGCGATCTTGTCGACCCTGGGCGATGGGCCTTTGCAAGACTGGATAGAGGCGCATGAATTTGCCACGTTCAACAGCAATGCGGTGTTGAACGCGAAGAAGTTTGAACGTCTGGTGCTGAAGGCGAGAAAAAACAATTACTGCATTTCTGTGGGGCACTTGGACCAAGGCCTCAGTGGTGTGGCGGTGCCACTGCGCGATCGACATGGCGAGTGCAAAGCCGCGTTGAGCATGACGCTGCAATCTTCCATTTGGTCGGAGGCGTTGATCGTTGAAAAATTGCTACCCTCCATCATTGAAACCGCACAAGTGCTCAGATCGGTGATCTGAAAAAAGCCCATGGAACCACAAACCCAAGAACTTCAATTCAACCAGCAATCCTCACATTCGGTCATGGAGGATGTGCAAGCGGTGTTGGCGGGCACGCTGCTGGTGGCCATTGCGATTTTGTTTTTTCGTCAGTCCGGGCTGATCACGGGAGGCACCACGGGCTTGGCCTTGCTGATTCACTACCCCACCGGCTGGCGTTATGGCACGGTGATGTTTGTCATCAACCTGCCGTTCTACGTGTTTGGCTACAAGGCCTTGGGCCCGTGGTTCACCGCGAAGACGTTTGTGTCTGTGGGTTTGCTGTCACTGTGGGTGGAGGTGATTCCGCAGTGGTTCACGATTGCGCAGATCGATCCCATTTTTGGTGCCGTGGCTGGCGGTGTGTTGGCCGGTACGGGTATTTTGATTTTGATTCGCCACGTTGCCAGCCTTGGCGGCATCAGCATTCTGGCCATCTATTTGCAGAAGACGCGCAATTGGCGCGCAGGCGCGGTTCAGATGGGTTTTGACACCGCCATCTTGGCCATTGGCTTTTGGGTGTTGGAAGCCCCCCAAGTCATCGTGTCGATGGTGGGGGCGTTGGCACTGAACGCGGTCATCGCGGTGAACCACCGCAAAGGGCGGTACTTCACCGTGTGACCGTATTGGTCTTCTCGGGCTTTAGAAGGGCAGGCCCACGTAGTTTTCTGCCAAAGAGCTTTGCGCAGCTTCTGATGAGAACAAATACGCCAAATCAATCTCTTGCAATTTTTGGTCGTACTCAATGGACGCAGGGAAGGTGTGCAAGATGCTGGTCATCCACCACGAGAAGCGCTGAGCTTTCCACACACGGGCCAAGGCTTTTTCGGAGTACTTGTCCAAGCCGGTGCTGTCACCCTTCTTGTAG
>JBPCSU010000214.1:0-10373 GCA_051006815.1 Limnohabitans sp. | reverse complement strand
ATGAGCGAGCTGTGGTCGGTGTTCAGGTTTTGGCAAATGCCGGGGTACACGCAGCTGGGCTTGCGGCACGCCGCCTCAATCTCCGGGCTCTTACAACCAATGCGGTACATGTTGGCGGTGGGGCCCCCCAGGTCAGAGATGACACCGGTAAAACCTGGCACTTTGTCGCGGATGTCTTCAATCTCGCGAATGATGGAGTCTTCGCTGCGGCTTTGAATGATGCGACCTTCATGTTCAGTGATCGAGCAAAAGGTACAGCCCCCAAAGCAGCCGCGCATGATGTTGACGCTGAAACGAATCATCTCCCACGCAGGGATTTTGGTCGCACCATCGTGGCTGCCGTTTTCGTCCGCATAAGCAGGGTGCGGGCTGCGCGCGTAGGGCAAGTCGAACACATGGTCCATCTCGGCCGTGGTCAACGGAATGGGCGGTGGGTTGACCCACACATCGCGTGCCGTGTGGCCTTCGCCATGCGCTTGCACCAGTGCGCGCGCATTGCCGGGGTTGGTTTCTAAGTGCAGCACGCGGTTGGCATGGGCATACAGCACAGGGTCGGATTTGACTTGTTCGTACGACGGCAAGCGAATCACGCTGCGTTCCCGCGGCGGCACTTTGAGCTTGCCCTTGCCGTGCAAGGCAGGGTTGTCAACAAATTTCAAGGGCGAAACCGTGAACCCTGCATCAGCGGTTGCGCCTGCGGAACTGACGCGTGCGTTGGCCGCATCGGCCACCGCTTGCGCTTCGTCTTCGCGTGCACAGCTTTGGTTTTGCTGTTTGGCTTGGTCGCTCACCATCAAGTAGGGGTTGACGTGGGCTTCTACCCTGCCCGGCACGTCGATGCTGGACGAGTCAATCTCAAACCACCCCTCAGGGGTTTCACGGCGCACAAAAGCAGTGCCACGTACATCGGTGATGTGGGCCACCGGCTCTTTGGCGGCCAAGCGGTGGGCGATTTCGACAATCGCGCGTTCGGCATTGCCGTACAGCAGCAAATCACACTTGCTGTCGACCACGATGGAGCGACGTACTTTGTCTGACCAATAGTCGTAATGCGCAATGCGGCGCAACGAACCTTCGATGCCGCCCAACACAATCGGCACATCGTTGTAGGCCTCTTTGCAGCGTTGGCTGTAGACCAAGGCAGCACGGTCGGGGCGTTTGCCCCCCACGTCGCCGGGGGTGTAGGCGTCGTCACTGCGAATTTTGCGGTCCGCGGTGTAACGGTTGATCATCGAATCCATGTTGCCGGCGGTCACGCCAAAGAACAGGTTCGGTTTGCCTAAAGCTTTGAACGGGTCTGCGCTTTGCCAATCGGGTTGCGCAATGATGCCGACGCGAAAACCTTGGTTCTCCAACATGCGGCCAATCACCGACATGCCAAAGCTCGGGTGATCCACATACGCGTCGCCCGTGATGATGATGATGTCGCAGCTGTCCCACCCCAGTTGGGTCATTTCCTCGCAGCTCATTGGCAAAAACGGAGCCGTGCCAAAGCGCGCAGCCCAGTACTTGCGGTAGCTGGTCAGGGGCTTGGCGATGCGCGGGAAAAAAGAGACGTCGGCAAAGGCATTCATGAAGGCCTCAAGTGTACGGGTTGGCCCTTGGCCTGGTGTTTTTAAGGGGATTCATCCAGCCGCCACAAATTAGTTGCAAGCGCAACTATTCGTACAAACACCTAGTTGCGCGCGCAACCAAAAAAGTACCATTCACACATGAGCACCCCACTGGACCGAACTCTCACCTACCGCTTGCACCAGCTGCACAAGCTGACCGATGCCGACAGCCAAACGACCTATCCAGAAAAAACCGGTTTGTCCATGAGCGATGGCCGGTGCTTGGTGACGATTGGCACGTTTGAACCCGTGTCTGTCAAAGTGCTGGCGGAGAAAGCCAACCTCAACAAAGGTCAAGCCAGCCGCGCAGCACAAGCCTTGGTCGAACAAGGATTGGTGGGCAAAACCGACCATCCCCAAGACGGCCGTGGCGTGGTGCTCACCCTCACCCCCCAAGGACGCAAAGTCTTCAAGCGCACCATGGACATGGTGACGCAGCGCAACACCCAAATCTTTGGTTGCCTGAGCGACAAAGAACAAGCCGTGTTGAGCACCCTGTTTGATCGCCTCATCGCACACGCACGCCCTCACTGATTGCCTACCCACACAGCCATGCACACACCGACGACACAAGCCCGCCCGTCCATTTACTACACCTACAAGGTATTCCAACCGTGGCTCGCCTCGGCACATCCCGCGCAACCACGCCAGCAGGTGGTCATCGTGGGTGCGGGCCCCGCAGGCATGGTGACCGCCTTGGAGTTGGCGCGTCACGGCGTGGCCAGTGTGGTGCTGTCTGCGGAGTTGCAGTTCTCTCAGGGCAGTCGTGCCATTTGTTTCACCCGGCGTTCGATGGAAATCTTGCAACAAGTCGGCGTTGCCGATCGCATGACCGAAGGCGGGTTACCTTGGCGCTTTGGCAATTCTTTTTACCGTGGACAACGCGTCTTTCGCATGGAAGCCCCCCACGATCCGGATGACCGCTTTTTTCCCATCATCAACGTGCAGCAGCAGTACATGGAAGAGTACCTGCACGACGCCTGCCAAGCCAATCCGCTGATTGATGTTCGCTGGGGTAACAAGGTCACCCAGGTCCATCAAAAAGAAGGCTTTGCCGAACTTGAAATCGACACGCCTGAAGGTCCCTACAGCTTAGAAAGCAACTGGGTGGTCGCTGCCGATGGCGGACGATCAGGCATACGCAGTGCGATGAATTTGGACATGGAAGGCACGTCGTATGAAGGGTTCTTCGTGATTGCCGACATCAAAATTGACTTGCCCTTCCCAACCGAGCGGCGTGCCTATTTCGACCCCGAGTGGAACCCCGGCAACACCATCTTGATGCACCGTGAGCCGCATGGCATTTGGCGCGTGGACTACCAACTGCCCGAGGGCGAGACGCCCGAGGAGGCATTGAAACCGGAATCACTTCAAACTCGCATCGATGCGCAATTGGCCATGATTGGCCATGCCGGCATGCCCTGGGAAATGGACTGGTCGTCGGTGTATTCCGCACGCACATTGACCTTGCCAGACTTTGTCCACGGCAACGTAATCTTCACAGGCGATGCCGCACATTTGCTGCCCATCTTTGGGGTGCGCGGTGCCAACACGGCATTTCAAGATGCCCAATCTTTGGGTTGGCATTTGGCCTTTGTGGTCAAGGGACTCGCCAGTCAACAGCTGCTGCGCAACCACAGTGCGGAACGTGTGGGTGCGGCACGAGAAATCATTGACGAAGCCGGTAAAAGCACACGGTTTATGGCGCCCCCCACCCCTGGATTTGAGTTGTTGCGCAACGCGGTGTTGTCCCTGTCTTTGACCGAAGCGTTTGTGCGTCCGCTCTACCACTGGCGCACCTCGCGTCCGCACGCTTACACCCACTCCATGCTCAACAGCTTGGGCGATGACAACGGCTTGTTCAAAGCCGGCCCTGCACACGGAGAGCCTCCGCAAAACGTGCGCTTGGGGGCCAATGACTTTTTGCTAGACCATCTGGGCGGGGGCTTTGATTTGCTGTATTTCACCGACGCACCTGAAATACCCAAGACCTTGCAAGACCTCATCGCCACCACGCGTGCTCAAGGCGTGCCTGTCCAAGTGATTGCCGTGGGCAGCACTGGTGCGGTAGCCGGCGCAGACAAAACCTTGCCCGATGCCGACGGCCACCTGCGAGAACGCTACGGTGTACCGGCCAATGGCGGCGCCTATTTGCTGCGCCCAGATCAACACATTTGTGCGCGTTGGCTGACCTTAGACGCCACGCGTTTGCAAGCGGCCTTCCACACCGCTTTGCCACAGTGAAGGAATTCCCATGACGTCATCACCTACACCCAGCATCAGCATTCCCGAACTCGAAGTGGTTTACGACAGTTTGGCAACGGCGATTGACCAAGTCGGCCAAGAAAAGGCTTCTTTATTTTTGGTCAAACTGGCCTTGCTCAATGCCAATGCGTTGGGCCGCGCAGACATTTTCCAGGCCAACCTTCAAGCCGCTTTGCGCGACCTTTAAGGGGTAGGCAACGCTTGCACGGAGGCATCGCGCCCCCACAGGTGCGTGACCGCATGCTGCGTGTGTGCCACATCCCCTGTTGTGAAAAACTGCACAGAACCCGGACGGCTCGAAGGCCCGGAATGCTGGGGGTCACCCAAACGACGGACCAACTCGCGGGCCACAGCCTCTGCCGGGTCGAGCAAGGTCACATGCGCCCCTGCCACGCGCTGCATCGCGTCGCGCAGAAATGGGTAATGCGTGCACCCCAACACCAAGGTATCAGCCCCTTGCTCGAGCAGAGGAGCGATGAACTGACGCAGCAAAGCTTCGGTTTCTGGGCTGTGCAAATCGGCACGCTCCACGTGTTCCACCAGCCCAGGACAGGCTTGCAACAAGACCTGCTTGTCGGCGCCATACAACTCAACCAACCGGGCCACACTGGCGCTTTGCACGGTTTGGCGCGTCGCCAACACACCGACCACGCCACTGCGGGTCAAGGCCACGGCAGGTTTGATGGCGGGTTCAATCGCCACCACCGGCAAATGGGTTTGCTCGCGCAAGGTTTTGGCAGCCACCACCGTGGCGGTGTTGCATGCAATGGTGATGGCTTTGACGCCCTGCTCGGCCAACCAAGTTCCTACCGTCAACGTGCGCTGGGTGATGTGGGCTTCGCTCTGATCGCCATAAGGCGCATGACCCGAGTCCGCCACGTAGACCAAATCTTCATGCGGCAACGCAGCACGAATGGCGCGCAGCACCGACAGACCGCCCACGCCAGAGTCAAAGACGCCAATGGCGCCAGAGAACTTCAGTGAGCGAGGGGAATCGGGGAGTGACATGGGCAGAGTGAGGCGTGCAAAACAACCTGCGCATTCTCGCTGACCCGAGATGCATGTAATTTTCTTGAATTTTGATTGCGTTTTTTATGAAACTAAGTTACATTTCAACCCATGTTGGAACGTATCAAATCAACGCTCTCCTCCTTGACGCCAGCTGAAGAGCGGGTTGGCAAATTGCTTCTCAGCGATCCGCGTCAGTTTGGCACCTTACCTGTGGCTGAACTCGCTGAACGCGCCAAAGTCAGCAAACCCACCGTGGTGCGATTTTGTCGCAGCGTGGGTTACAAAGGCTTGAGTGATTTCAAACTCAAACTGGCCGCCAGCCTCAGCGAAGGCGTTCCCTTCATCCACCGCAACGTGGGCGCACAAGACCGCAGCAGCGACGTGTTGGCCAAAGTGATCGACAACACCGTGGCCGCCTTTCTGAAATACCGCAACGACGCCTCCACGGCCGCCATCGACAAAGCCTCTGATGCGATTGCTTTGTGTCTGAAAAAAGGCAAACGTTTGCAATTTTTTGGCGTCGGTAACTCAGGCATCGTGGCGCAAGACGCACAGCACAAATTTTTCCGACTTGGTTTTCACACCATCTCTCACAGCGATGGTCACCTGCAAATCATGAGCGCTTCGTTGCTCGGCCCTGGCGACTGTTTGGTGGTGTTCTCCAACTCGGGCCGCACACGTGACTTGCTCGACTCCTGCGAAATCGCCAAGAAAAATGGCGCCACCACCGTGGTGGTCACTGCTTCAGGCTCGCCCCTGGCCCAAGCCGGAAAAATTCACCTCGCAGCCGATCACCCTGAAAGCTACGAACGTTTCAGCCCCATGGTGTCGCGCTTGCTGCACCTGATGATCGTTGACGTGTTGGCCACCACGGTGGCTTTACGCATTGGCAGCGCCGAGCTTCAGCCTTTGCTACGCAACATGAAACAAAACCTGTTGAAGAACCGTTACTCATGACCTCTACACCACCTGCAGCAGGCGATTTGGACATCGTTATTTTTGGCGGTGCGGGCGATCTGTCGTTCCGCAAACTCTTGCCCGCGCTCTACATGGCGCACTTGCACGACAAGCTCGACGCCGACACGCGCATCATTGCGGTGGGCCGTAACAACTGGTCACGCGATGCATACCTCGCCTTCATCGACAAGAACTCCCCCGCCTTCATTGATCACGACGCCTTCAATGCGACCGATTGGCAAAACTTTTTGGGGCGCCTGACTTACGTCAGTTTGGACATCACCCAAGCCGCGGACTTCGCAAAGCTGAAAGACCTGTGCCCCACCCCAGCCCTGCGGGTTTTTTACCTCGCCACTGCGCCCAGTCTGTTCACGCAAATTTGTGCCAACTTGTCGAGCGCGGGTTTGATTGATGCGCAATCGCGTGTGGTGCTTGAAAAGCCCTTGGGCACTGACCTCGCCTCAGCGCGCGAAATCAACACCCAAGTAGCGCGCTACTTTGACGAACAACAGATCTACCGCATCGACCATTACCTCGGCAAAGAAACCGTGCAAAACCTGATGGTGCTGCGCTTTGGCAACGCCATCTTCGAGCCGCTGTGGCGCGCACCCTATATCAAGAGCGTGCAAATCACCGTGGCTGAAAGCGTGGGCGTGGGCAGCCGTGCCGGTTTTTATGACGGTGCCGGTGCCATGCGCGACATGGTGCAAAACCACTTGTTGCAACTGCTGTGCATCGTCGCCATGGAGCCCCCCATTTCGCTGGATGCCGACGATGTGCGCGACGAAAAACTCAAGGTCTTGCGCTCGCTGCGCAAGATGGATTTGGCCGACATCAAACGCGACACCGTGCGTGGTCAATACACCGCAGGTGCCTCAGAAGGCGCAGCGGTGAAAGGCTATTTGGAAGAAGACAACGTGCCCAGCGACAGCCGCACCGAAACCTTTGTGGCATTGCGCGCACAGATCAACAACGCGCGCTGGGCCAACGTGCCCTTCTTCTTGCGCACCGGCAAACGCATGCAACGCCGTGAATCACAAATCATTGTGGAGTTTGCTGACCAACCGTTCTCCATCTTCGGCAACGCCGCGCAGCATGAGCCCAACCGACTCATCATCACCTTACAACCGGAAGAATCCATTCAGTTGCAGATGATGGTCAAAGAGCCCGGTTCAGGCATGACCTTGCACCCCGTCAAGCTCGGCCTTGATTTGCAGCAGTCTTCCGACAAACGACGCGCCGAAGCCTATGAACGTTTGTTGATGGACGTCATCAAGGGTCGCCTCACCCACTTCATGCGTCGCGACGAATTGGAAGCCGCGTGGATGTGGGTCGAACCCATCCTGAACGGCTGGGCAGCGCTGGACGACAAACCGCGCGCGTATTCGGCTGGCAGCTGGGGCCCCGCCGCCTCGTCGGCACTGATGGCGCGCGAAGAGTTGGCTTGGTTCGAGGAAGCGTGATGGGCCACAGCTGGGTTCCCACCTCGCGCGGCGCACTGACGGTGCACACGCTCAGCCCTGCAGAGTTGAACGTGCGTTTGGCTCAAGACATCGCACAACGTTTGTCCGCGGCCATCCAAGCACGTGGCTTCGCGGTGCTGGGGGTGTCCGGTGGCAAATCGCCCGTCGCCTTGTTTGAAGCACTGCGCGTGATCGACATTGCTTGGTCCCATGTGCGTGTGACCTTGGTCGATGAACGCTGCGTGCCCTACACCCACCCCGACAGTAACGCTTGCTTGGTGCAAACCCATTTGCTACAAGACTTGGCGGCTCAAGCGCAGCTCGTTCGCATGGTCGACGCCGCGGCCGAGCCTTTGGCACCGCCCAGCCGCTACGCCGACAAAGCAGATGCAGCCTTGCGTGCCGCAGGTACCGCCGATGTGTTGGTGTTGGGCATGGGGACTGATGGTCACACCGCATCGTTATTTCCCGACGCCCCCAACTTGACCGAAGCACTTGCGTTGCGTAACCCCCACGCCTGTGTCGCCATCGAACTGCTCCACCCGCCCGCCAATGCGCCGTACCCGCGCATCACCCAAACCTTGGCGCATATCTTGACCGCGCGTCACATCGTGCTGCCTGTGAGCGGTACAGACAAATTACAAACCCTCGCGCAAGCTTGGCAACACGCCACGCCCGCCCTGCCCTTTTCCATGGTGCTGCATCAAACCCAAACGCCGGTGGCGCTTTGGATGGCGTCTTGATGCCCCCTTGACCTGACTCACCACAGCCACATGACCACACCACTTCACCCCACACTCGCCGCTGTCACAGCACGTATTGAACAACGCAGCACGGCCACACGCCAGAGCTACCTCGACGTGTTGGCCCAAGCCAAAAAGCCCGGTCCTTACCGTGGTGGCATGGGCTGCGCCAACGCCGCGCACGCCTACGCGGCCATGCCGGCCAACGACAAACTGGTGTTGCGCCAAGAGCGTCAGCCCAATGTGGGCGTCATCACGGCCTACAACGACATGCTCTCGGCCCACCAGCCCTATGAGCACTACCCCGAAAAAATTCGTGCCGCTGCGCGTGCCGCAGGTGCCACCGCGCAAGTCGCAGGAGGCGTGCCCGCCATGTGCGACGGCGTGACCCAAGGCGAAGACGGCATGGAACTGTCCTTGTTCTCGCGCGACGTGATTGCGTTGGCGACGGCCGTGGGCTTGTCGCACAACGTGTTTGATGCGGCCTTGTTCCTCGGCGTGTGCGACAAGATCGTGCCCGGCCTCTTCATGGGCGCGTTGCAGTTTGGCCATTTGCCTGCGGTGTTTGTGCCTGCAGGCCCCATGACCTCGGGCTTGTCCAACGACGAGAAAGCCAAAGTGCGTCAGCAATTCGCGCAAGGCTTGGTCAGCCGCGAGGTGTTGCTCGAAGCCGAACAAGCCGCTTACCACGGCGCCGGCACATGCACGTTTTATGGCACGGCCAACTCCAACCAAATGCTCATGGAAATCATGGGCCTGCACTTGCCTGGCTCCTCGTTTGTCAACCCCGGCACACCGCTGCGTGAGGCGCTGACCGTCGAAGCCGTCAAACGTGCGGTGGCCCTGTCGCAAGACAAAGAGGCTGGCGTGGGTTACCAGATCAACGCCAAGGTCATCGTCAACGGCATCGTGGGCTTGTTGGCCACAGGGGGATCGACCAACCACACGCTGCACTTGGTGGCCATGGCGCGTGCAGCGGGCTTGATCATCAACTGGGATGACTTTTCTGACCTGTCGGCCTGCGTGCCTTTGTTGGCACGCGTCTATCCCAACGGCAGCGCGGATGTGAACCACTTCCAAGCCGCGGGTGGCATGGGCTATCTGATGGCACAACTGCTCAGCGCGGGGTTGTTGCACGACGATGTGCACACCATCATGGGCCAAGGCCTGCATCGCTACACCGTGGAGCCATGGCTGAATCCGGCACTGAACGGCCAACTCGATTGGCGTGAGGTTCCCAAACAGTCTGCCGATGAAGCCGTGCTACGCCCCGTGACACACCCCTTCAGCCCCGATGGGGGCTTGCGTTTGTTGCAAGGTAACTTGGGCCGTGCCGTGGTGAAAGTGTCTGCCGTCAAACCCGAGCACCGCCGTGTGCGTGCCCCCGCCGTGGTGGTCACCGATCAAAAGCAACTCGGCGAATTGTTCAAACAAGGCAAGCTCGAACGCGACTTTGTGGCCGTGGTGCGCAACCAAGGCCCACAAGCCAACGGCATGCCCGAGCTACATCGCCTCACCCCACCTTTGAGCGTGTTGCAGGACAAAGGCTTCAAGGTTGCTTTGGTGACCGACGGACGCATGTCGGGCGCCTCCGGCAAAGTGCCCGCGGCCATTCATCTGAGTCCCGAGTCCGTGAATGGGGGTGTGATTGGCAAGGTACAAGACGGCGACATGATCACGCTCGACTGCGACACGCAAACCTTGGCGCTTGAAGTCAGCGAGGCCGAACTGGCCGCACGCATCGCCCCCACCCCCGATTTGTCTGGCAACCAGCACGGCACAGGCCGCGACATCTTTGCGCTGTTCCGCACCCATGCGGCCTTGGCCGAAGAAGGTGCGTCGCCTTTGCTCACGCACATCTAAGTCATGCCGATTCAAAAACAAACGAGACACCCATGAGCCAACCCCACACCACATCCAACCCCGCTTTCTCGCGCCCGCATTTCAAATCACGCGTGGTGCCCGTCATCGTCATCACGCACCCAGACCAAGCCGTGCCCATGGCGCATGCGCTGCTCGAAGGCGGCATTGATGTGATGGAAATCACCTTGCGTCACGCCGCCGGTTTGCCTGCGATTGAACAAGTGGCCAAGCAGGTGCCACAGATGCACGTGGGCGCTGGCACCGTCACACGCGCGGAAGAAATGCCACGCGTGCAGGCCGCCGGGGCCAGCTTTGCGCTGTCGCCTGGCATGACCGACGCGTTGGTGCAAGCCGCGGTCGATTGCCAACTGCCCTTCATGCCCGGCGTGATGACCCCGGGTGAAGTGATGGCCGCACGCGACCATGGATTTGGCTTGGTCAAATTGTTTCCTGCCGCG